>NZ_CAKJTM010000008.1:108751-132268 GCF_917627345.1 Protofrankia sp. CiP3
CCGCGTCCGTAGATGATTGCCCACTATGGGTGAGACCACAGGAAAAGGACGGATCCTGTCCTGGCTGATCCTGATCGTGGGGATGCTCGGAGCAAGCGCTGTAGCCCTGGCCAGCGGCGGCAAGTGGGCCGGTGTGCTGGCTGTGCCCGCGCTGGCGCTGGCATGGGCGGGCTACCGCGCTGCTCGTAGGGACAACCAGGCTGGCGACATCGACACGGCCACGGTCGCCGATCGGCTTGCCGATCAGCTGAAAGCCCAGTGGTCCGCGGAGGCCAACCGCCGGGATCTCACCCGGCCTCCCCTGGCAGTGTCCTGGCAGCCGGCCGATGCGTCGCTGGTCCAGCCATGGGCCTCCCTGCAACGGCTGGCGGCGGCCGGCGCAGGGTGGGCCTGGAGTACTCCGCCGGGGGCAGGCCCGCACGAACTCGCCGGCACCGGCAGCGACCTGGTCACGGTGTTCGACCGGGTGCCGACCGGCCGGCTGGTCGTCCTCGGGGAACCCGGATCCGGCAAGACCGTGCTGCTCCTGCGCCTGGTGTTGGACCTGCTCGCCCGCCGAGGCGCTGGCGGGCCCGTCCCGCTGCTGGTCCCGGTGGCCTCCTGGAACCCCGACCGGGACGGCCTGTATGACTGGCTGAAAACCCAGATGATCCGGGAACATCCCTGGCTGGCCAGCACCTCAGCGACCGGCGTCAGCCGCGCCCACGCTCTGCTGACCGCGGGGCTGGTCCTGCCCGTCCTCGACGGACTGGACGAGATCCGCTCCGGTGGCCGGGGCCGCGCCATGGTCGCCATCAACGACACCCTGCGCCCTGACACCGGCGTGGTGCTCAGTTGCCGGACCACGGCGTTTCGCCACGCCGTCCGTCCCGGCCCGCTGCGCCAGCCCGTCCACCTGGAAGGTGCCGCGGGTATCCGGCTCGCCCCGCTGGATCCGGCCGCCATCGCCACCTATCTCACCGAAACCGCGGGCGCGGACGGGCCGGGCCGCTGGGCGCCGGTCCGTGCCGCGCTGGCCACCAGCCCTGCCCCACCGGTGGCTCGGGCGTTGTGCACCCCGTTGATGGCCAGCCTCGCCCGCACCATCTACAACCCCCGGCCGGCCAGCTCCACGCTCGGCCTGCCCGACCCCGCCGAGTTGTGCGACAGCACCGCATTCCCCACCCGCACCGCCGTTGAAGAACATCTGTTCGACGGGTTTATCACCGCTGCGTACCGGCCTCGCTCCACGGGCACGAACCGCTGGACCGCCGCCCAGGCCACCCCCTATCTGATCTTCCTGGCCCGGCATCTCGAACATCGTCTCCACACCACCAGTCTTGCCTGGTGGGAACTCCCCCGCGCCTTACCACGCGCTGTCATGCCCCTCGCGGTCGGGCTCACGTTCGGGCTCGTGGCCGGGCTCGCGTTCGGGCTCACGTTCGAGCCCGCGGCCGGGCTTGCGGACGGGCTCGGAGCCGGGCTCGGGGCCGGGCTCGCCATCAGGCTCGAGGATGGGCTCGGAGCTGGGCTCACAAGCAGGCTCACGGCCGGGCTCTTGGCCGGGCTCATGGGTGGGCTCGCGTTCGGGCTCGTGGCCGGGCTCGTGGCCGGGCTTGCGGGCGGGCTCGTGTTCGGGCTCGCGTTCGGGTTCGTGGGCGGGCTCGGCAGTTCTTCCCCACGCCACATCATCCTGCGATGGCCACGGCTCTCCGATCTCGCGACCGGGCTCGCGACCGGGCTCACGGTCGGGCTCATGGCCGGGCTCGCGTTCGGGCTCGTGGCCGGGCTCGCGGGTGGGCTCACAGTCGGGCTCGCGGCCGGGGTCGCGGCCGGGGTCGCGGCCGGGCTTGGGTTCGGGCTCGCGGTCGGGCTCGCGGCTGCGCTCGGAATGGACACCACTGTGGACACGCAACGGGCAGCCGACCCCGGGGCCGTGCTAATTCACGATCGCGCCAGTGGGCTCGTGGGCGGGCTTGTAGGCGGGCTTGTGGTCGGGCTCGTGGGCGGGCTGGCGTTCGGGCTCGCGGCCGGGCTCGTGGGCGGGCTCGCGGACGGCCTCACAGTCGGGCTCACGGTCGGGCTCGCCGCCGGGCCCACGGTCGGGCTTGTGGGCGGGTTCGCCTCGGTATGGGGCCGCTTGGGCATCGCCCGTCTCTGGCTGGCCTGCCGGGGCCATCAGCCTCTCCACCTGATGGCCTTCCTCACCGACGCGCACGACCGGGGAATCCTGCGGCAGGCCGGCGCGGTGTGGGAGTTCCGGCACGCCAACCTGCAACGCCGCCTTGCCAACCACCATCACCATCAGGCGTGAATTGACGTCAACGACGTGCGCTCCGCACGCCGGCTCCCGACGGCACGCCGCCGGCCGGTACATCCGCGGGGATGACCCGGGCCTGAATATCCGGCCTGTTCGACGGCGGCTACCAGCACCTCGGCGTCCGGTGTCCGGCGCACGCCCGTCGCTCCAGGTCACCATCGCCCGGTGCGTCGCCAGGCTGACCGTCGCCCAGGCTCCGGCCCGCCGGTTCGGCGCCTTCTCGACCTGGCGGGCGCAGGTGGCACAGATCATCCCGGGACGGCAAGCTCAACCAGCGCGGTGCTGGCGACAGCCACGCCGGCTGTCGCGCCCGCGGGTGGAGCGGCAGGCGCGGCCGGCATTCTGCTCACGCCCCGACAATCGCTCCGATCGTGTAACCTGCGTCGACGATCGCCGCTTCGATGGCACGCACATCCACCGCCGCGGAGTGGTCCACGCGGACCGAGGTGGACGCGACGTCGACGGACACTGCGCTGACGCCCGGCACTTGGCCGACGGCCGTTTCGATCGCGGCCTTGCAGTGGTCGCAGCTGATGTCGGGTACCTGCACCGTCAGCGCCGTCATTGATACTCCTACCGCCTCGCGGGCCTCGCCGTCGAGACCCTTTCGACGAAGGGTAGTAGAAGCGTCGGCTGGAGTCCTCGCGCGGCGCGGCCGGTCCGTCGGCCGTCGGCCGTCAGCCGCGCGTCACCGACCTGTCCCGCAGCGGAGCGGCGGTCATCCCACCAAGGCGGCGAGTTCCGCGTCGACCAGCGCGCTGATCCGGCCCGACCGAGCCTCGTCGACGATCACCCGCAGTTGGTCGACGCTCATCTGGATGCGCTGGCCGAAGTCGTCGGTGAGCACGATCCGCTGTTCCGCGGGCGCCTCGTGGTCGACGAAAAGCTCCGGGCAGCCGCAGCTGCACTTGCCGCAGAAGGTCAGGATGTGGCGAGGCGTTCCGGATACACTCATGACAGCTCCAGCAGATAAAAGGCGACAGATTGTTTCCCAGTTTAAGATCTGGCCCGGTGGCTGTCCGGCTTTTTGTTGATGGGTTCGCTTCCGGCCCCCGGCTCGCCGCCCCTGGCGCTGCGACGGTGCCCGGTAAACCCGGTCGAAGCCGTGGACGCATCGGTGGCCGCGGTCGCCGAGCGGCTTGGGACAGCACAGGTGGCGACGCTCGACCGACGACACTTCTCACGATCGTGCGCCCCACGCACGTCCCAACGTATTCAAGATTTTTCCGTAAGAGCGTGTTTGAGATCGGGCTTTCGATCAGTGAGCCGGAATGACGATCTCAAACGCGCTCCAAACGTTGGCGTATCCGGTGGGGCTCCGGAACCCCGATTGGGGTGCTGATTTGTATGTTTACCTGGCAGCTTGGATTGCCGCGGCGCTATGCGAACCCCGCCTGGCCATGGATACCGTTGTAGCTGCTGAGCCATCCCGTGCTCATCTGGTCGCCCCGCCAAGAGAACACGCTGACCCCGCGTTCCAGGGCCGGTGCGTGGGCCTCGCGTGAATAGCCGGCGGAACCGTCGGCTGCACCGGAACCGTCAGCGATACCGGGGCCAGACTCTCCGGTACCCGGATAGGACATCCACTGCCCGGCCGGCGACCCGACGGCGATGTGCTGGTCACCCGCCCAGACCACCGCCGCTGTCCCGTTCGGCGTGGTGACCTTCACGCGGTCGTCGGCCTCGGTGACGAGGCTGTCGGTCGCCCGGTCACGCAGCAACGCCACATATTCCTGGGCATCCAGCTGGCATTGGGCCGGGGCACGGCCCACCGGCCAGTCCGGGGCTGTCACACCGTGTTCGCGGGCGGCTGTGAACAGCAGCGGCACGATGCGCTCCGCTCGCAGCGGGGTCGCCATCTGCTCACACATCCACAGCAGCCGGCCCGCGCCACGGGTGGGCGCGAGCTGCCGCCAACGGATGCGCCGGCCGAGATCCCCCGCGATGACGGCAACCCACGGCGCGACAGTGGCCAGCTCACCCTGCGCCGCCAGCCAGGCGAAATAACGCGGCATCTCGCTGAGAATCGGCAGCAGGACCGAGGATGGCAGCCCGGCGATTCTCCGCGCCGGCCGGCTGAACGCCCGCGGGCTGTTCGCGACCAGCGCGATCGCGACCTGCGCCAGATCGCCCGGCGCCGCGGCGGTTGACGGAACGAGACCGAGCGCACCTCCTGGGGCGTCAACCAGCTCCAGATCTCCCCGGGCACGCAGCAGCCGTGCCACCCGGGGACGCAGATCGTCCGTCACCGGGGCCTCAGCGAACTGCGGGACACTGACGCTGATCGCCAGCCCGAGCAGCCGCTCGGCGTCCTCGGGGTCGTGGGGCCGCCGGTCGGCCTCCGCGAGCAGGCTCCGCAGCCGCATGCCGATCTTGACCGGAACCATGAACCGGGTCGTCAGCGTGCCCAGCTCGGTGACCCTGAGCACCGTGCCGACATCCGGCTCGGCGACCAGCGCGAGGTACCCGCCCTCCACCAGCAGGTCGACGGCATCCCGCACCGGCGTGAGCCCTTCGGCACCCTGATGATAAGCGAGCGTGCTCAGCCACCAGTTCTCCGCGTCGGTGAGGGTGTGGACGCGCCGCTGAGCCGTCTCCGCCAGTAGATGATCGGCAAGACTGTCCGCGATGTGGGAGCGGACCGCGTACCCCTCGACGAGCCGGTTCTGCCAGGTCGCCCGCTCCGTCTCGTCGACGACCAGGTAGGACCATCCCTCGGTCTCCCCGGCACCGACCCGGCCGGCCCGGCCGAACATCTGCTGCACCGTCGCCACGTCGATCCTGTCCAGACCGATGCGGGTGTCCCGGACGACGACCGCCCGCGCGGGCAGGTTCACCCCGGCCGCCACCGTCGTCGTCGCGACGAGGACATCCAGAGCGCGGTCACGGAAGGCGCGTTCCGCCTCACGGCGGTACTCCCAGTCCTTGTAGTGCAGGCCCACCCCGGCCGCGGTACACACCTGGTGAACGCGGGAGCCGTCATCCGGGTCGATGCCGCGGATGTCCGCGCCCCGGTCGGCCGCAATCATGAGCGCGGTCACGCGAACGTTGCGCCGGCTTCCGCAGAACACCAGCACGCTGCCACCGTCATCGGTGACCATACGCGTCAACGCCGTGGCCGCCCGCAGCCTGTTGGCGTTGTCGGTCCTACGGTCGGCGGTGGCCGGGATCATCGGCAGCTGCCAGGTCAACCGGGACGGGCGCCACGCGGTCGTCACGACGCGAGCGCCGAGCCACCCGGCGACCTCGTCGACATTTGCGACCGTCGCCGACAGCCCGACGATCCGCACCGGTGATCCCGCACCACGCATCCGGGCCAGCAACGCCTCCAACAGCGGCCCCCGCCCGGCACTGCCCAACAGATGGATCTCGTCGACGACCAGGCAGCCCACCTCACCCAGCGCGACACGCAGCGACGTCGCCCGGCACACCGACTCGAACTTCTCCGTCGTCGACACCCACAGATCGGCCTCGCGGGCCCGCTCCACGTCGACCACGTGCTCACCGGAAAGACGCTCCACCCGCAGCCCCTGCGCACGCCAGGTGGCAAGCTCGCGGTCAAGCTCATCGGTCAGTGACCGCTGCGGCACCAACCAGGCCGCTTTGCGCCCCTCACCGAGGATGGCCTTAAGCGCGGCAAGCATGCCGATCGCGGTCTTGCCCGACCCGGTCGGCGCGGCGACGAGAAGGTGGGTGTTGTCGCGCAGCACGTGCGGCGCGCCCTCCGCCTGTGCCGGGTTCAGCCCGGGATGGGGCAGGTAGGGCAGCCATTCCGCAGGCACGATCGTCCCAGCGTCGACGGGGCTCCAGGCCGGGAGGAACGGCTCGCCATGGTTGTCCCAGGCCAGCTCGAACGCGTCCCGGGCCGCCTCCGCAGCCAATCCAACAACGCCCGCCGTCCGCAGCTTCGCGGTGCTCGTGGCCGGGAGAAAACCGGGTACCGCGCGTAGCGCAGCCAACGCACCATCCGGCCCGACTGTGCTGACCGTCTCCGCCTCGACCCAGTGACGCACCCGTCGATGCGGCACCCCCGCGGCGCTCATCAGCGCACACAGCGCGTCGAAGTCCGCCGCCAGCGGGACCAGCACGCGCACGTCCACCCCGGCCGGCTGGGACGGGACGTCAGCCCACGGATCTGTGATCTTGCACCAGTGCAGGAGCCTGCGTTCAGTCACCGGTTGCGGTGTTCCGGGATCAGGCACGGAGACAGCAGTGGGCCCCGGCCGCGGTCCACCCGCCGCAAAGTAACCTGGCGCGAGTCGCGGATCGAGCCGCTCCGCGGCGAGCTTCCAGGCATCCTCAGCGTGAACGACACCCATGCTCATCCCGCCGGGGAGCTGGCCGTCATCGTCGACGCAGGACCGCGGCGATGCTGCCCTGCGCCGACGGGGAGCGCTCCGCCGACGCCGCAGCCCACCGAAGGTCCGTACACCCAGATCCGCCAAGGTAAACGTTGCCGCGCAATGCGGGCACACCAGAGCGACGTAGCGTTGCGGCCGTCCGCCGCTCATATACGATTTTCGGAGGCAGTGTAGCGTGCGGTCGCATCGCGGGCAGCCGCTGGGCGCAACATCGTCGTAGGACCAGCCCGGCTGGCCGAACCGCTCGTGCGCCAGCTGCGGCGAGATCCCCCACCGGGCCTCCGCGATATCCATGACGCTTGTGCGCCCGTCCGTCTCCGCACCGTCGGTGTGAGCTGGAGCCCGAGCCATCAGGGCTTGGCCCAGGCCGGTAATGTGAGCCGCTGTCTCCGCCACCACCAGCGCCGCCACCACCGATGATCAACTCATGGCTGCCGGCCACTCTATCTCTCCGATCACGATCGCCATGATGAGCCGGCCAGATATTCGTTGCATGGGCTCCATCCATTGGCTGGTTGCCTTGTCGGCTGGTAATCGTGCGCAGGCGCCGGGTCAACCGCCCGTCCGTGCCACGGACGGGCCCATCAGCCACAGAACGTTCCGGTGCGGACGACTTTTTCGTCGAGCAGCCAGCCGAAGCCGCCGGCTCCTGCGCCGATCTGGGAGATGTAGCCGTAGAGCCAGCTGCCGTCGTTCGCGCAAGCCGCCGCCTTATGATCACGAATAAGGTCTCCCGTTTGACGGATCCCGCACGACCGACGGCCGTAGGATCGGGTAGACGTAGGATCGCGGAACGGTGGCAAGGGGGTGGTCATGGTTATGTTACATCCACGTCGCCATCCTGCGATATTCGCCATCACGACATCCGTGATCAGTGGCATTGTGCTGGTTCCGTTTACCGGCTTGCTACGAGGCCTGCCGGCCCTTGCCATTCTCACCACATCGGTGCCGGCGTGGCTGGCATTATTGATCACCTGCCCCCTGGCAACCATGATCATCGGAATTTTCCGCCGCCCACCACCTGCTCGGGCCGAGATATTCCTACTGATGCCGGCATTCAGCCAGAAGCACTGGTTAGCGGAATTGCTACGCAATATCGACCGGTCGCTTGACCGTCGCTTCGACCTCGTGGTCAAGATTCCGGACAGCGACTATGCGGGAACCGCTCAGATCCGCCGTCTCCGGCAGACCCTCACCCGTGACAAAGGCTATATCGCCGGATTCGTCGTAGCCGCCGAGCCGGACGCGACCCGCGAAGATCTCGTGACGCTATGCGCCAAGGCGCCATATCCGATAATTTTCGTCGATGTCCAGCCATTCGCACATGACGCTGACTATCCTACCAACACGGCCTTCGTTGGCTGTTCCGACGAGCTCATCGGCGAGAAAGCGGGTCGCTACACCGCCCGTATCATCGAGCGAAGCCCTGCCGCGCATCCAACTGTCTTGGTTATTGCCACAAACACCCACCGCGGCCGGCAGCGCCGATTCGTAGACGTACTCACCGGCACCTGCCCTCAGGCAACCGTGATCGTAGACGAAGACGGCCTGTTCGCCAGGGACCGCGCACGCGATATCGTTCGACGCCGGCTTGCTGAACTGGCCCGACAAAACAGACCGGTCGATGTGATCTTCTGTACCAGTGACGAGATGGCGCTTGGCGCTCTTGACGCCCTGTACGCGCCCGACGCGGGCGACCAGGCCAGGGGCGTCCGCGTGATCGGTGTGGATGGGACCCGGGAGGCACTCGCGCTCATCAACTCAGGGGGAAGTCCCCTGTGCGCCACCATTGTGCAGGATCCCGCCCGAGTCGCCGAACGCGCGGTGGACCTCATGGAACGCAAGCTACGCGGCGACGACACCCCGAAGCGCAACCATCTTCCCGTAGAACTCTACGCGCTCGACTAACATCTCGACCCGCACGCAGCGGTGCGATCACCCAGACAGCCAGGGAACGTCCGATCTATCACTGAAAGCAACCGCATCGGCGTAGGTCGTCACGACGAATTGACCGGCCGTCGACGCACTGCCGAGCTTGGCTCCCTACAACGGATGACAGGGGAGCAGCAAGGCTGCACGAAGGTCACAACCAGTTGTGATCAGATACATAATGTAGCCGCTGTGCAGTGGCGCCCGAATCCACTCTGGAAGAAATCGTGCATATCGGCGCTATTCCGTCTCCTTCGGGCACGACTCGCGGAACACGTCGGTTTGACTGCCGCAGCATGCCACCTCGGGAATCCGCTGGAGCGTGATTGGCGGGCGGGGTCACATGGTCGTAGCGACGCCCGCATCGTGGTGGGAGCAGGGGGTTCGGTAAGCTGATCGCGATCGGGCAGGCTCCTCAACGATGTCCCGCTGGCCGCCGGAGACCGCCCTGCCGGTCAGCAGAACGCAGAGGTTTGGGGTGAGAACATATAGGCGTGGATGACCGTTTACGGGTCGTGCTGGTGGACGACCACGAGATCGTGCGGCAGGGTATCCGGACGATATTAGAGGCCCATGCGGACCTCGTGGTGGTAGGCGAGGCGACGTCGGCGTCAGTGGCTGTCGCACTGGTCGATAGCCACCACCCAGACGTGGTCGTGATGGATGTCCGGCTGGGCGACAGCAGCGGTATCGACGCTACCCGGGAGATCCGTACCCGGCACCCCACCGCACGGGTGCTGATATTGACGTCGTTCCCTGATGAACACGCGCTTATCTCCTCGATCGAGGCCGGTGCCAGTGGTTATGTCCTGAAGCAGATCAGGCGGGACGAGCTGGTCTCGGCCGTGCGTGCCGTCGGCGACGGTCAACATGTCGTGGACAAGGCTGTGACTGGTGTTTTATTGGAACAGGTCCGGGCCGGTACCATCGGCGACCCACACGGCACCGATGAAAGGCTCAGTAGGTTGTCTGCGCAGGAGAAGCGGATTCTGGCGCTTGTCGCTGCGGGTCGGACCAACCGGGAGATCGGCGTCCAACTGCACCTGGCAGAGAAAACAGCCCGTAACTATGTCTCGAACATCCTCGGCAAGCTCGGTCTGTCCCGGCGCACCGAGGCCGCTGCCTACTTGGCCCGGCGTAGCACCCGATCCCAGGGCTCCTAACCTGCTACCTGGGAGCCATCGTACCCAGAGGATTATGCAGAACTCTTCCATCAAGATATATAGCAGCACTTCGACCTGTGCCTCGACCCACGGTGATGGATAATTTTGATCATCCAGAATGGAAATCCTGAATAAGCCTCCCGCTACAACTGCCTTCACCCGGACCGCAGCGGTACCCGAACCGTCACCGTGCTGCCCATAGCACCGGTCTCGATGTCGAGCCGGCCGTTGATGCTTGCCGACCGCTCGCTGAGGTTGCGTAGTCCCTGGCCCCGGCCGGTGGCTGCGGGCAGGTCGAAACCCCGGCCGTCGTCGTCGATTTCCAGCAAAGCCGAATCCGCGGTACGGACGAGGCTGACGCGGCAGGTCGTGGCGTGCGCATGCCGGCGCACATTGGATAACGCCTCTCGGGTGAGTTGCACGATGTCCCCGGCGTATGGCATGAGTTGCGTAGCGACGGTCGGATCGAGATCGATCGCGGTGACGATCCCGGTGTTGTGTTGGAAGTCCTCCGCAAGAACGAACAGGGCGTCGTACAGGCTGCGGTCGGTCAGCAGGACTGGGCGCAGGTTGAACACGTAGTCCCGGATCTCCTTGATCGACCAGTCGATACGGTCGATACTGTCAGCGAGACGGGCGCGGGTTGCCTCCGGCTGCTCGACCAGTGTCTCGGCTGCCTGCAAGGTCAGCAACACTCCGGACAGCGACTGGATCACCCCGTCATGCAGCTCCCGGGCGATGCGCTGACGTTCGTCAGCAACGACAAGTTGGCGTCGCGACTCCTGCAGTTGATCCTCGGCGAGCTTCCAGTCGGTGATATCGAAAATCACTCCGTCCAGCCAGCTATAACCATTGCCGCTCTGTACCTCCTGGCCACGTTCACGTACCCAGGCGATGCTCCCGTCGGCCCGGACGATGCGGTATTCAAGGACGAACTGCCGGTCCTGCCGGGTCGCCTCGGTGACGTCCCGCTCCACCACCGCGCGGTCGTCGGGATGGATGATGCTAGCGAAACTGCGCACCGCGTTGTCGATGAAATCGGTGGCTGGGTAACCGGAAATGCGTTCGATGTCGTCGCTGATCAGTTCCATCGTCCAGTTCGGGTCGTTGGCGCAGCGGTAAATAGCCCCCGGCGCGTTCGCGATCAATGAACGCAGGCGGGTCTCGTTGCGGTGCAGGTGCGCGCTGCGGGCACCTGCGACCGCTCGGGCCAAGCACTGGATCTCATCGAACGGCCTGATCAGATAGTCGTCTACACCGTCAGGCAGCACCTGTTCCTTACTCGGAACCAGGATAATGACATACAGGTCCGCATGCTGGGGCTGAGTTCGAATACGACGGCATAGGTCGGCGCCGCTGCCATCCGGCAACTGCCAGTCAACAAAGATCAAATCGTACGGTGCCGCGTCGAGAGCAGCGAGGGCAGCCGTGCCGGTGGCCCGTGACCGGGCGCCGTAGCCCGCGGTTACGAGCCATAAAGCGATCTCCGTCATCGCGTCACCCTCGCCAACTACCAGAGCCTGGATGCCAGGGCCGGGCGCCCAGCGAGTGGTGTCCATGTCACATGCCCTCTTTCCTCGGGACATCCAACACTAACGGAGAGCACCGTTGCCCTCCATGCTCGTCATGGATCCCCGGAGGGGTCAGAGCAGCGAAGATCTAAATCATTCTCCACAACGAGAATCATGGTCATTGCGGGACTGACGGGAACCTCGGAGCGAACATGGACGCATCAGGCATGTTTGGGGTGTTCGGACCGGCCGCCCCTTGGGCCGCTTCGTTTGCGGGTGTTATTACCACGGGCCTTGTCGTAACCGGGTTCTGGCAGGGCCGATCGATCTCAATCTGGCCACCACGGATCGGCCGGCGTTTCGGCGTGGTCCAAACCGGGATGGCCGCATGGAAACCAAAGGCCGGATCCCCAGCAGAAATTGATCAAAATTCCGTGCTGCGCCGCGAATACGGGGTCGATCGGGCCCAGGATTTCTACCAGGAGATCGCGTCAAATTACGATCTACGTAACTCCGGGAACCTGGTATCGACCCACCTGACTACGGTTGCGCAGTTGCAGACAATTCGAGAACAAAAGTCTATACTACGAATACTTGATCTTGGCGGAGGTACCGGTAAGTTGATAGCAATCCATTTCTTCAATGAAGAGGAGATAACCTGGACGTACATCGATAGCTGTCCGGCAATGGCGGCCGAATTTCGACGGAATCTTTGTGGCTACCCGCTGGGGCGGAAATCAGAGGTCGTGGTTGATGACCTGAATCGAGCGCTGCCCCAGCTGGATGCCGGCTCCTACGATGTAATCGTAATGTCCTTGGTGCTGTCTTCGATGGCGGAACCACCGGACTTTGCCCTGCTGGAGCGACTACTGAGTCCCGATGGGTCACTAATCATCACCGATATTAACCCTGGATACACTCGCGACGCCCCATTGTACAAGGTGTGGGTAGACGGAACAATCGTCGCGCTGCGCACAAGGCCGGTGGATCCGTTCGAGGTGATTCGCCAAGCCAGCACGGCTAACCTACAGATGACCGAACTGAAGACGATCGGTGGGGACAGTACCTACTACTCGTTCCTGACGGTGTTCAGATCGAATGGGATCCGCTCTACGGACGCCGCAGGGGACGGTCACCAGCGGTCAGTGCACCGCCGCCTCGCGCCGGGGCCCTGAGCAGGAGTTGGAATCGGGCTGTTGGGGCAGGTCAGGAGCCTGCCCAATCATAATCAACTTTGTCAAGATCCATGTTCCCAGCATGATGCGGACGGTACACTGACCAACGCCATCAACTTGATCTTAATCGCGGCTTGAAGGCCTGTTTTCCCTTGACTACCGAGAGTGATTTCCGGAATTCAGGCGTCGTGGTGGCCCGGCTGTCGCCTCGGGTGAGCGACCGGTCCCTCTCAAGGCACGGGCCGCTGCCGAGCACATCCCCACTTCGGCGCTGATCCAGCGCATCCTCACCCGAACCGTCCGCGAGCCCGACGCGCCGGTGCTGACCGTCGAACAGGTCGAGGAGATCGCCCGACGCGTCTTACGCGAATCAGTATGAACAATGCAGACGGCGAGGCAAGAACGGCGGTGCGAAGGTCGATATGGACGGTCGAGCGGTGTTCTGGCGCCCTCAGCCGATTGGGCGGTCTCCAGCGGTCAGGAGCCTGCCCGATCGCGATCAAGCGTACCGAGCCCCCTGTTCCCAGCACGGTTGGACGGTGCACTGACCGCCAGAGACCCACCATCCGGAGGTTGAACGGCGAACTCAATCTTGGACGAACTGGAGCCCGACAGCTCTTTCCAGCGTCTGCCCGGCCGCATGCAGCGACGTCTGCCAGGTGAAGTCGCCCACCACTCCGTCCGGCGACAGCCCGGCATTGCTCTGAAACGCCTCGACGGCGGCCCTGGTACGAGGACCGAAGTTACCGTCTACCGGCCCCGGCGAGAAGCCGCCGTTTTCCAGTATCTGTTGCAGACGGCTGACGACCTCGCCTGTCGAGCCCTCTTTCAGCAGCGGCATCGGACCACCGTTCGGCAGCGCCGCCCACGTCGTCGGGCCCACAATCCCGTCGACCGGAAGTTGGTTGGCCTTCTGGAAGTCCCGTACGGCGGCGTCGGTCCTCGGTCCGAATATGCCGTCCGGCAGGAGCCGCTCTCCGGGCTCGGAACGGTTGACCGCCCGCTGCGCCCTTGTGACGGCAGGTCCACTCGCGCCCAGGCGAATCGTGGGTTGTCCCGGGTTTGCCATAGGAACACCTCCTAGGTCACCGGGTGACGTACTGTCATGGTTGCCGGCGACCACAGCTTCATGGTGACCCCAAGTACAGGATTATTTCCCATACGTGTCTTAAGGCTGACAGCAGGCGTCCACGGGCATCCGACTTTCACGCGGCGATGCCCCTCATGCCGGGCGACTTGGACGAGGAAATCCAGCGCCGTGGCATGTTCCCACCGGCAGTGGCCGGGCGTGTCACCAGCCAGGTCGCCGAGGCCCTGAATGCGGCACATACGCGCGGTGTTGTTCATCGGGACGTCAAGCCGGCAAACGTGCTGCTTTACCAACAGAGTGACGACCAGCTGTATGCCTACCTGGCCGATTTCGGGTTAGCCCGACACACCGACGCGGCCAGGCTCACCACAGCCGGAGCCATGGTCGGAACGCCGCTGTACATGTCCCCGGAACAGCTCCGCGGCGAGCCGGCGACGGCGGCGAGCGACATCTACGCCGCTGGCCTGCTGCTACACGAGATGATGGTCGGATACCCGCGCTGCCGCGGGGAGGAATGCCGACGGACACCAACCGATCCGGTGGCAGCCCGCCTCCACGCCGTCGTCAAGCGGGCATGCGAGCTCGAGCCCGAGGCCCGCCACCCCAGCGCGGAGGCGTTCGGCCAAGATATCGCCGCTGCGCTGACCAGCGCGCCGGTCACAGTGAGCCACCTCCAGCCGCTGCACCAAGTCGGCCATGGCGCGGCGAGAACCCAGCTCTCGCCCGACGTCGCCAGCAGCGGACACGGCATGGATCCGGCTCCCAGCCTCGACATCGCGGGCGGACCGATCTGGACCGCCCGATCCGAGTTCTCGCTGCCGGATCCCGGACCGACCGAGCATGGCCACGCCGGTACGCATACCCTGCCCGGAGAAGACACCATTCCCAAAGCGGGCGGTGCGGCGCGGGATTCAGGCGCGGGGACCTCCCCAGCCGGACAGAGGCGACCAGTATTGTTGTTCGCACTCATCGCCTGCGTCGCCCTGGCGGTTGCTGTCGCGCTGACCGCGGTTACCCCGATACTCATGGGCCGAACGGACACAGCCTCACAGGCCACGACGCCATCTCACACGGCGCTGGTGACACCATCCCCGCACTCATCGACCGGTGCCTTCCCGAGCGGCCTGGACCAAAGCACAACCTCGTCCCCGGCACCAACGGCGCTGACCACCGCGCGGATTTCCGGGACGCCCGTGCCGCTGGCACAGAACGCACCGACTGGCACCGTTCGGCCACCGGATACCCCGGTAGCACCGCAATCCGCATCCCTCAGCCCGCAACCCGCCCCCACCACAGCGGCCGGGACGGTGCAGCGCCGGTACGTCTGCGCCGAGGACGCGACATTGCACAGCTCGTTTGGCCCTAGCACGCCGATCATAGGCACACTGCGGAGAGGCGAAGAATTCGATACGGACGGTTTACTGGCGAACAACGGAGCATGGGTGCACGGGTACGCCCCGTCGTTGAATCTGAGTGGATGGATGCTCACCCAGTACGTCAAAATGACATGCCCGGCCGCCTGACGAGCAGGTAGTCCCGGCTACGCGCCTACTGACTCCCCCACCTGTCGGCCCATCGGTAGCGCCACACAGAAGGCGGGAACCATAACTGTTCGCGTCCGTAAAGATTCGGAAGCGAACACCCTGAGGTTTCAATCCGACTCGGAAAGTTCCTGCTCTGCGACCGTTATCCTTCGGATAATGCGGCGTTAAGCCCTGGGTTTCAATCCGACTCGGAAAGTTCCTGCTCTGCGACTACAATCGTTGTCCGGGTGGAAGATAGTGTAATAGTTTCAATCCGACTCGGAAAGTTCCTGCTCTGCGACCCAGCTTCTTGGTTCGAACCATCCGGTTCTGGGTTTCAATCCGACTCGGAAAGTTCCTGCTCTGCGACAGTACCACCGATCCTGGGGGGTCTGAGCTGCGGGTTTGCAAGATCCTTCCAGAACCTCCCGACGAGGGCTGTGGATAAACTGATCCAAAAGATTGATCGTTTACATTTGTGCAGGTCACAGGTATATCGATCTTTGCCAGAACCTCCCCGTTTTGTCGGCGTGTCAGAGGTTCTGGATGTCGATCACGATGCGACCGCTTGACAGCCGCGCCCATTGGTACCTCGGAGCCTCGCCGGGCATGCATCGCCATCACCTCGCCATCCTCCTCGCCCGCCGGATGCCGATAAGCGCAGGCACGGCCCCTGGGGTGACAGGCGATGACACACCCACCACGGCTCCGGATCGACGAGCATGGAGTCGCTGTCCCCGGTTGGCCTGCCGGGCCGACCTGAACGGGATCACACACCCCCGGCCCCGGCCAGCCATCGGGCTGCCCTTGACGCGATGAGCGTAGGGCACGGCGTCGCTGGGATAGCGTGTGCGCTGATCTCGAATGGGATGCGTGAATTGGATGCGTGAGGAGGCTGAGTGGCGACGGCGGTCAGTGCGCGGCCCACGCCCTTCCTACGCCGCGCGCGTATCCAGGGCTTCCGGTCGATCGTGGATACCAAGATCATGTTCGGTCCGCTGACTGTGCTGCTGGGCCTGAACGGCGCAGGGAAGAGCAACGTGATCGATGCGTTGCGGTTCGTGCAGGACGTGGTGAGGACTTCGCCCGCGCAGGCAATAGAGGATCGGCAAGGCCTGTCCACGGTCCTGCACCGAGGCTCATGGCCGGCGGGCCGGCTGCGGATCGAGCTGGAGCTTGGCATCTCCCCGCGTCCCGGCCAGGCACGAGGTGACGCCCTGCCCCTACCGCTGGAACCCATGACAGCGATCTATGGATTCGAGCTCCGGCTCGATGAGGCCACCGACCTGGGGACGCACATCGAGCGCGAGTGGTGCCAGTTCACCGGCGCCGAGGCTGCGGGCGGCTTCGCTGCCGAGGAGGGCCGGGTCGTCACCGGTCCGGCGCAGCTGATGGGTCCGGTCGCGGACCCGACGACGCTGGTCCTGCCGACAGCCGCGCGCCTTCCGCCGCTCGCAATGGTCTACTCGGCGTTGCGGGGCATGGCGTTCCATGCGCTGAGCCCCTCGACAATGCGCCTCGTCGGGCAGCGGAGTAAGCGCTCTGTGCTTGGGCCGTCGGGCGAACAGCTCCCCCAAGTACTTGATGCGCTCGCGACCCAATTTCCTCATGCACGACGCAGGATCGACGACTACCTCGCGGCGATTCTGCCCGGCGCACTCGGCATCGAGACGTTCGCCCTCGACGAGTTCCACACCGTTCGGCTGCGGATGGCGGAGCCCTCGGCTGACGGCGGCGTCCAGGTGTTCCCCGCCCAGTCGATGTCCGACGGCACACTCGCGGCTACCGGCCTACTCGCCTCGCTGTTCCAGACCGGCACCTGGATGGGCACGATCCCCCTGGTCGTCGTGGAGGATCCGGAGCTCGGCCTTCATGCCGGCGCTGTCGGTGCGCTGTTCAGCGCATTGGCCGAGGCCTCCGAGCATGTCCAGGTCGTCGTCGCGACCCAGAGCGCCGACCTTCTCGACCAGAAGAACTTCCCCCTCGACGCAGCGCGGATCGTTGAGCTGCGAAACGGTACGACGGTTGTCACCGAGGTGGATGACCGCATCCGCGAGATCGTTCGGCGTGACCTTGGGACACTCGGCGAACTCCAGCGGTCAAACCAGCTCACCCCTTGGCCCGAGCCACCGGACACGGCGTGGTGAACCAAGCCGTGGAACCGGCTCCGATCATCGCGCTCGTCGTCGAAGGCACGGGTGAGATCAGCGCCGTGCCGCTGCTGCTTCGCCGACTCGCGCACGACATGTTCGGCTGTTGGTCAGCCCGCTTCCTCAGACCCAGCCGGTATGGCCGCGGTCAGCTGACCACCACCGGAGGAATCGAGAGGATCATCGAGCGGACCGTCGTGCTCAACCCCGATGCGACAGGCGTCCTGGTGATGCTGGACGCCGATGACGACTGCCCAGCGGCCTTGGCGCCTCGCCTCCTCGACCGCGCACGCCGGGCGCGTCCGGACCGGCGTCTCAGCGTCGTCCTGCCGAACCGGGAGTTCGAGGCATGGTTCCTCGCGGCCGCATCCTCGTTAGCCGGGGTCCGGGGACTGGCGCCCAACGTCGAGACCCATCCCGCGCCTGAGAACCCTCGCGACTGCAAGGGATGGCTGACACGTCACCGGGACGACGGCCAGCAGTACCAGGCGCCGGTCGATCAGGCCGCGCTTGCCGCCCAAATCGATCTTGAAATGGCGCGGCGCAACTCACCGTCCTTCGACAAGCTCTGCCGCGACCTCAACTGGCTGCTCACCCCAGACGGTCCCGCGTAGCGCTCAGACTGGCCGCAGGCCGAGCACGGCATTGCGCGAACTGGGCTCTCGGCGCCTGCTGACCTACACCTACACAACGCCCATAAGCATGGGCGGGTTCGGTCCGTTGAGCCGCTCCACGGCCAAGGCGACTGCCCGCTTGTACTTCCTCAGACGCGGACGCCACGCGGGCCGCATCCGACGATCGGCCAGTGCCGGGCGAGGTTCCCGACGCAGGTCGACGATCACCTGGCTGCGGAGACAAGACCCGCCAGCGCGATCGTTTCATTACGCACAGGCTAAGAATATGCACCAGCAACGACCGACGCCCAATTTCGGCGGAGACCCTGCGCGGACGGCTGCGGGTCGGCGCGCATGGCCCGCAGTATGGTCAGCCATCTGCGCAGCGATACCACCCATCAGAGGTTGCGAAATCTCTGTGGCGGTGCAGGAGAGAGGCTGGAGATGAAACGGCGACATCCAACGGTGGACGCGACGCCGTGTTCACCCAGCTCCTGTGGATCGTGGCGGTCGCCGCGATCGATGGGACATGGAAGCGGCTGAAGGTGTGCCCCGCCGAAGACTGCCGGTGGGCGTTCTACGACAACGCCAAGAACCGCATGGGCGTCTGGTGCCAGATGGCCGAGTGCGGCAACCGCCGCAAGGCCCGCGCGCACCGGGCCCGCCAGCATTCAGCTCCCGCAGAAGGACAGTCAGACCGCAGCACATGATCAATAACAATGCCCCCAGGGGGAGCGCCAGAAAATCTTCCGATAACCGCCAACAACGGGGCCTCCACCTGCAAAAACGGCCCGCTGGCGCTGGCTGTTGCACCGATGCTCGGGCACTCCAGGCAGATCGACGCCGACAGCCAGATAGGCGGCAGAAGTCGAAGAACCTCGCCAGAGCGGCACTGACCCGGGTGTGGCAGGCGGCCCGACCGGTACGGGTGGGAGAGAGCGCGAGCACGCTGCGGAGCAGTTCCTTGGCCTTCTATACGACGTGGAGTTGCCGGCCGGTGTCGCCGAGTGCCACCCAGGGTGCACAGCAGCTTCCCGCATGTCGTGTCTGTCAGACTCTCTGCGCCCCGCAGCAACAGATCCTTGATCGTATGCTCGGGGTCGGTGGCCCGGCCGCGGCGGCCGTAGGCCTCGTAGGTGATCCGACGGCGCACGTCGCCGACGGCCTTGTTGGCCAGTTGGGCGACGTGGAACGGGTCGACGACCAGGGCCGCGTGCGGCAGTGCGGTGCGCACGGCGGACGTGAACACGGCGGACATGTCGATGGTCACGTGCGTGATAGCATCCCACCAGGCTTGGTCTTGGGTGGCCAGCCAGACCACCGTGTCGGCAGCGCGGCCCTCGGCAGACCGTGCCCGCCCTCGGAGCCGACGAAGACGCATTACCGACGGTCGGCATCGGTGACCAATGTCCCGATGGCCGGGGCGCGGTGGTAGCGTAGCCCGCCGCAGCGGTGGTCGTTCATGCTGAGGAGTGTGACCGGGGGCAGCGACCCGCTCACCGAACGGCCATGCCGGGGCCGGTGCCGCAGGCGTACCGGCCCCGGTGTCCGCTTCCGTCCTGGTATCGGTCCCGGTGCCCACGCCCGTGGCGGCTTTGTCACCCGGGGTGCCAGCCTCGGTACCCGCCTTCGTGTCGGTAACCACGATCCCGGCCTCGGTGGCTACCCCGACGAACCCGCGGTGAGTGGTGTGCCAGCCACTCCCACCGTGTCGGCCACCTGGCCCACCGGCACCACCCAGTCGCCGACCAGGCGGCCCATGGTGTCCTTGCCAACTTCGAAAGGCCCTCTCTCGCCCCGGCCCACCAATGGCCCGGCATCGCCGGAAGGTCTCCTGCCCGCACGCGCTATCGCCGGAAAAATACCGTTTTTCGTGCCAGATGATCTGTACCGGGGCCACCGCCACGTGCCGCATGGCGTGGATCACCGGCTCCGTGACCCGGCTACTCTCCTCTCCGCAGGATGCGCAGCAGGCTCGCCGCCTACCCGGGATGGTGTTCACGTGCAGGGTCCAGGAACCGTCCGGCTCTCGCTCGACTGCCTCGACGTCGACCCCGGCCAGGCCCAGCAATTCCGCCACTGATCCAGTAGCGTCCGACATGCACACCCGTCCGCCCTGGTGATCTGGTTTTGTGGTTAATCGAGATCTTTCCAGGTGGTGGGTGCACCTCGGTTCCCGGCTTGGCGGCCCGCCTGCGGCTACAGATAGTTTCCGATCTCTACTGCAATCAGTGAACAGTCAGATGCGATCTTCCGCGTAGTGCGAAGAGCCGCTATCCGTGGCACCGGCGCCGCCA
This sequence comes from Protofrankia sp. CiP3, assembly GCF_917627345.1. Lineage (NCBI taxonomy): Bacteria > Bacillati > Actinomycetota > Actinomycetes > Frankiales > Frankiaceae > Protofrankia > Protofrankia sp. CiP3. The sequence goes on from NZ_CAKJTM010000008.1 coordinate 128,864, forward strand.
GCCCTACCCGTTCCCGCTGTCCACAGGTGAGTCTTCCTGATGGTGCGACGACGAACGGATACTGTCGATACGTTCGATGAATCGGCTAATTCGCACCAAGCCCCTCCGATGTGTCCCGCGGAGGATTTCGCCGCGGGAGTCGTACGCGTGCACGTCGAACGTGAGCGATCTTTCCGTCACCTTGGTGAGGGTGGCAGTTAGGGTGATCATTTCCTCTCGGCAGGTGGGTGCGATGTGGCCACTGTCGTGGTGGGCTCCGACTGTCATCCATCCCGAGTGCGCGAGAGTGTCTTGAGTGACCCGCATGCACGCGATCTCCGAGAGCCACAACAAGATCGGTGTTGCGAGGACAGGAAGGTTATTGCCCCATTGATCAGCGGTGTCCTGTGAACGCACCTGGTGCTGAATCTTCGCCGTAGCCCCGAGTATAGATTGCAGGGTCTCGTGGATGCTGGTTGTTGTCGTCATACCACCGCTCCTTGGGTATGCAACATCTGGTTAAAGATGTTCTTACGCTGCATCTCCGCGGTACCACCGGCGATGAGCGTGCCGTAGGCGTCGATGAGCTGTTGTGCGACAGGTCCCCTCATGTAGCCGAGGTGTCCCATGACCCGGAACGCGTGCTCGGTGCCGGTACGCAGATTCTCCGCTCCCTGATATTTGGCAATAGAGCAAAGCATATTGGCCTGCGGGTCTTCTTGGAGCAGGGCCTCGAGAGCACGGTAGGACACCGCGCGGGTGGTGTCGATAGCCATCTGCAAGTCAGTGAGGCGTCCCTGAACGTACTGATAATCAATGATTGGATACTTGAACGCGATTCTTTCACGTGCATATTGCAAGGTGTCCGTGAGAATCGGTTCCAGGTAGGCTGCGGCCAACACTCCGTACAACAACCGGTCGAGGCTGATAGTGTCGTAGATGATCTGCAAGCCATTCCCAGGACAACCGACGAGCGCATCTGCTGGCAGCGCGACCTGACTCAGCCGAAACGGTCCTGTCGGGCTGCTCCTATTCCCGATCATGTCTTCGACTTCGCCGCGCTCTACTCCCGGAGCGGTCATGTCAACGAGGAACAAGCTGATGTCGCGGTCACCGATTTCCGGTAAGCGGCCCAGCACCAACGCTAGATCAGCGACAGGACCATGGGTGATGTGGTCTTTTTGCCCGTCAATGATGAAGCCGTTGCGGACACGAGTGGCGCAGGTACGGACCCTAGCGACGTCAGAGCCTCCCTGCGGCTCAGTCAGCGCAGTGGCTCCGACAGCACCGGATATCAGTGGAGGCAGATACCGCTCCAGTTGTTGCGGCGAGAGGTAGATCAAAGTAGACCGAAGCAGTCCGGCGTGTGCGACCAGCGAGAGGTTAAATCCGAGATCACGACCGCCGATGGCGATCCCCTCGAAGGCGGCGATAAAGTCCCACCATGTACCGCCGTCGCCACCGTACTGGGCGGGCATGCTGAGGCGCCACAGACCCTCATCGGCGAGACGCTGCCAAGATTCGCGGTCCAATCGGCCCTCGCGGTAGCAGTCGGCAGCCCGCTTGGCGACAGTGGCCTCGGCTAAGGCTCGGTAGTGCTCTCGAATACGCTCGGACGGATTCACCGGGTGCTCCTCCTCACGGTCATAATGTCTGTGTTCGTGCTGGTGTCTGTCGTAGCGTTGAACTCGATGTCAAAGCGGTCCAGACTGCGCTGCAACCGCTGACGCAGATCGGTTAGGACTTTCGGTCCGCTGGTGAGCGGTGGAGCGATGAGGACGGAAGCGGTCCGGGCATCGACTCCTGCGGGGTAGAGGACAATGCCCTCTTGCAGCGCGATGTCGATGAGCGCGTCGGTGGCCTGCCTCCAGTTCTGATCATCGCCCTCGATAGCGATGGCGTGTAGCATGCCGCAGCCTCGCGCTGGCCCGACGTTGCGTCGTCCAGCGCATGCCTGCTGCAGCAGGTGCGCGAGCCTAAGGCCGTTCTCGGTAGCTGCGGTGACCAAGTGCGCGTGCTGGACGATGTCGAGCACCGCAAGGGCCACGGCGCAGGCGACCGGGTTTCCGCCCATAGTGTGCCCAAAGGTCCCTAGGTCTGCTTTATGGCGCAAAGCATGAGCGACCATGTCAGATACCATGCAAGCGGCTACTGGAAAGTAGCCGGCGCCGAGCCCCTTGCTAGCTACGATGATGTCGGGGTTCATGCCGGCTGCCTGGGAAGCGAGCCAGTTCCCAGTCCGACCGAAGCCGGTCATCACCTCGTCAGCGATCACCAGTGCGCCCGCCTCATTGGCCGCAGCCTGGATGGTCCGTAGCGTCTCATCATCCTGTGGTGCCGCTCCGTTTGAGGCACCCCCTACTGGTTCGATGACAACGGCGGCCAGCGAGGGCCCGAACCGACGGATCTGTTCCGCCCAGGCCGACGCCGTGGCCCGCATGCCGACCTCCGGGGGAGTTGGCACGAATGCCGAATATGACCAGGATCGGTTGGCCGGCCCCAAGGACAGCTGGCGAGGCGGGTGCCCGGAGATATGCAGGGCACCGGCCGTCATGCCGTGGTACGAAATCCCTTCGCTGAGGACAATCCTGCGTCCGGTATCGCCTCGAGCCACATGATACCGCCAGGCGACGCGCAGGGCCTGCTCGATAGCCTCCGAACCGGAGTTACTCAGCAGATGCTCGGTCAGCGCCCCACCGCTCATCTGGGTTAGCCGCTGCTCCAGCATCCTGGCCGCTCCGCTGGTAAACCGTCCGCGCGAGGTGAAGTGCGCCTGGTCGTACTGCTCGTGCAAGGCTCGCAGGACTTGTGGATGCCGATGGCCGACGTTGACGTTGACGGCTCCCGAGCAGGCATCGAGGAGTTCTCCGCGGTCCGTGTCCAAATAGCAGCCCTCAGCCTCATACACAATCACCCGGCTGCCGGGTACCCCTTCAGTGGCCCTACTGGCGGGTGATTGAGGTTTGTAATCGTCTCGAGCGAAGACAGATGTGCCGACAAGGGGTGCACTCATGCTGCTAGCCATCCCCTTCCTCCTCATGAGTGGAGTGCCGATGAATGCCAGGAGCTGGGCGTGATTCCTCAGTCATCACTACACGGGTACCACGTCGTTCCCCGGCTTGCCGCTCTGGGCGTCCAGAGCGGCAACTAGTGCGTTGTGTCCGTATGTCGCTGTCCCGATTGGTGTCTTGGGCCATCAGTACCACTGGATCATCACCGCCCCCGCAGTCATGCCACCGCCGACGCACGCCAGCAGCACGACCTCGTCACGCTGCAGTGGCTTGCGCTGATGGCTCAGAGCCAGTGTCATCGGAACGGATGCGGCGGCAGTGTTGCCGTATTTGTCCGCGGAGATCTCGACACGGCTCGGACTGAATCCCATATGCCGGGCCAGCATCTCGACGAGGCGTACATTTCCCTGATGCA
>NZ_CAKJTM010000009.1:0-8145 GCF_917627345.1 Protofrankia sp. CiP3
TCACACTCGTCACCGGTCGCAACGGCTCCGGGAAGTCGAGCTTCGCCGAGGCCGTCGAACTGGCCCTCACCGAGACGAATGAGCGCCTCCAGCGCGGGAAGATCTGGCGGGACGGCTGGCGCAACCTGCACTGTGAGGAGGCACCCAGGGTTGAGGTGGAGCTGACGTCGGAGGGCACGCCACGGCCCATCCGGGTCTTACGGGCCTGGCAGGCAGACGACACCGACCTGCTGGCCGCGACGACCACGGTGCGTCTGCCCGGCGAGACCGCCCGGCCGCTGGCCGACCTGCCGTGGCGGGAGGCACTCGTCGACTTCCGGCCGTTCCTCGCCTATTCGGAGCTGAGCGGCCTGATCACGGACGGCAACGCGAAGATCTTCGACGCGCTGGGCGGGCTGCTCCGGCTCACCGAGCTGACCGACACCCACACCCTGCTGCAACAGGCGCACAGCGACCTCAAAAGGCGCACAAGGCGGTCTGCGACGGCCGGACGGTGCTGCTCGCCGCCCTCGCAACCTCGGACGACCCACGGGCGACGGCCATCTCGGCGGCGCTCGCCTCGAAGGTCTCCAAGGCGTGGGATCTCGACAACGCGCAATCAGCGGTCAGCGGAGGCAGCGGCAACAGCACCGCTGCCGGCGGTAGCGGTATCGACGGTGAGGTGGCGGCGCTGCGGCGCCTCACCGCGCTCACCGCGCCCGACCCGGCCGACGTGGCCGACCGCGCGGCACAGCTGCGGTCCGCCGTCGCTCGGGCGGACGCCACGGCCGGAACACCCGCCGCCGACGCCCGCCGGGTCGCCGGGCTGCTGCGCGCCGGGCTCAGCCACCGTCAGGAGCACGGAGACAGCGCCTGCCCCCTGTGCGGGGTCGGCACGCTTGACGGGACCTGGCGTGTGGCCGCCGCTGCCGAGGCCGACAGGTTCGGCGTCCTCGCGAAGGAGGCCGACGACGCCGACCTCCGGCTGCGCGACGCTCTCGCCGCAGCCCACGCGCTGGTGGAACGGCGCCCGGACATCCTCGGCACCGATCCCACGAGTGGCCTGACCGCCGCCAAGGTCGTCGATGCGGTCGCGGAGGGCGCCGTGAGAGCCCAGGGCGCCTGGGACGGGCTCCGCGCTGTCGTCGACCCCGCCGCACTCGCCGACGAGCTTGTCGTCCGGCACACGGCGCTGGTCACCGCCGTGGACGCGCTGAGGTCCGCCGCCCGCTCCCGCCTGGGCGGCCTCGAGACCGCCTGGTCACCGCTGGCGCGGCAGGCCCAGGACTGGCTCGACACCGCCCGCCGCGCCCGTTCCCGCCAGCCGCACCTGGCCGCCCTCAAGGAGGCCGGCGACTTCCTGAAGCGGCTGCTCGAACGCCTGCGGGACGAGCGGCTCGCCCCGTTCGCCACGCAGCAGCAGGCCATCTGGGCCGAACTCCGCCAGGAAAGCAACGTCGATCTCGGCCCGGTGCGGCTGCGCGGCACGGCGACCCGACGCCGGCTCGTGCTCGACGTCACCGTCGACGGCACGGGCGGCACCGCGCTCGGCGTGATGAGCCAGGGCGAACTGCACACCCTCGGGCTCGCGCTGTTCCTGCCGCGCGCCACCGTTCCCGAAAGCCCGTTCCGGTTCGTCGTCATCGACGACCCGGTGCAGGCGATGGACCCGGCGAAGGTCGACGGGCTCGCGCGGGTGCTGCTACGCACCGCTGAGACCCGTCAGGTTGTCGTCTTCACCCATGACGACCGGCTCGCCGACGCGGTACGGCGGTTCAGCCCGAGCACCTTTCCCACCTACCACCTGGACGTCATCCACGCGGAGCAGTCGGTCGTCGACATCCGGCCGTCCCTCGACCCGGCAACACGGTGGTGGACAGGGTGGACCGAGTGTACCGGCATCCGAACCGTTTGATCTTGGTTGCTGGCCCTGAGATCGCTGTCCGACCGGTCGCAACCCGGGCCCTGAGCAGCGGGGACGACGAGTGACCGCGTCGACTTCAACATCATCAAGTGATTCGAACGTGTGTCCCGAATTTCGGATGGGGTAGGATGCGTCGGCCCGTCTGGTGATCGTGATCGTGGGTGTGGTGGTCGCGTTGACGTTCTGCTTCGGGTTCGGCACCGTGCTCGCCCTTGGCTTGCGTCTGGGTGTTCCGGTGTGGATAGCGCCGCTGGTCGGGCGGCCGTCGATCTGTCGGCCGTCGGTCTGCTGATCGCTAGCCAGCGACTCTCTGTAACTGATGGGCCCGTGAAGGTTCGTCGTGCGGTCCCATGTCTGTTGCTGTTCGCGAACCTCGTCACCCTGCCTTTGAACTTCGCCGAGTCGTTGATCGCCGGTCATTACGGGCGGGGCGCGTTCGACGCGGTCGGGTCGGGAAGGATGGCAGGATCATGGTTGCTGGTCGAGGAACTTCGCGGCCTCGGCTGGGTCCATGATGTTGGATCAGATCTGTTCTTCGGGGGCCACTGCCCGCTGCGGCATCGCGTAGTCCGACATCCATGCGTCGGCCTCGCACCCGGGTACGAGACTGAGGATCGTCGCGACGAGCCGCCGCGGTACGAGCCGATGATGCGGATCGCGACATAGGTCTCGTGCCCTTGGTCAGCGAGGACCTGGATTCCCAGCGCCGCGCCGTCCAGCATGACGGCGTGTTCTTGGCCGTCGAGTAGCGACTCGCGCACCAGCCGATGCACTGCGGCCCTGAGTGTGCGCTCGGCGCGCGTCGCCGACTCGGCCCTCCACCTCAGCTCGTCCTCCCGGCCAGGCAGCAGGTCACCGATGTAGGTCGTGGTGGTGAGAGCAGGGGAGTGTCCGGCGTTGTAGCGTGCCCGCGCGGCGGTTGCGTGTGCGGCCAGCGCCGCGTAGAAGTCATCGGGCGAGCCTTCCTCGCGCTGCCCGGCCGCCACCAGCCATGGGATCCCGGCGTCGACCCACACCGCACCGCGCCAGCGCTGGACCTTCACCTTGAACAACACCTGATCGTCGATCGCGGCGATCCGCTCCCGCGGGGTTTCGTCGTCGGCGAAGCGGTCTCCGATCTTGGCGAGCAGCGGATGGCCGATGTCCTCCAGAGGCGTGTCCGCGCGCGGGATCGCCAAGGTGAGATCCTCTCGCAGGCAGCGGAGCGTGGGGCGGGCCCGTCCGGCCACCGTCAGCGGTCCTCTTCGACGCCGCCGACCGCGTCGAGTTCAGCACGAGTCATCCCGGCGAGCATCGCTACCCGTGACGCGCGGCTGCCGTCGAGCTCGCTCAACAGCTCCCGCATCCCGGACTGCATCTCCTCGCGGCGCGCGTCCAGGTAAAAGGCGACCGCCGCCTCAACAAGATCCTTCTTGCTCATGTGCAGGTAGTGCGCGCCACTGGTGATCAGCTTGTCGCCTTCCGGCGAGACCTTGACCGCAACCTGGCGGGGCGTCCGCTCCATCATCTCCGTGTCCGTCCCCTTCTCGCCAGCTACCAGTCCGTCGGTACCTCCAGTACCTCCAGGTTACGCTGCCACATCTCGACATCGCAGGTCTCGGAACTCGCGAAGCATCTCGACGGCCAGGTCGAGGCGTTCCGGTCACGGCCGTTGGACGCCGGGCCGTACCGGTTCGTGCAGGCCGACGCGCTGACGATGAAAGTCCGCCGAGAACTCGTCATCTCCTCGAAACACACGCGCTACTGACCAGCGGGCATCCATAGGACTCACCATCCGATCATGATCGATTGACCCAGGAGGCCGCACGATGATGCGGAAGCGCTGCGGTCGCTTGAAGGCTCTTCAGACGGTCCTGATTGTGATCGACCGGGTTCTGCGGACACGAGCGCGCCTGGACGTGCACGCGAAGTTCTACACCGCCCGCCGGCTACAGGCGAGCGGTCGGGAGTGCCCGAGCAACGGTGTAACACCCAGCGCCAGCGGGCCGTTTCCGCAGGTGAAGGCCCTGTTTTGGTAGTTATCGGAAGATCTTCCGACAGCCCCGGATCATGGTCCGGTCGCCGGCAGGCCGACCTCAATGACAAAAGGACGCCCACGGATTTTGACATCGAAGTAGGCCCTGTCAGGTCAGGGCATTGCCGACCGGCCGAGATGCCTGTCACCGGACAGTCACCACCACCGAAAGCCCGGCTGCGGCCCGGGCCACAGCGCCCGAGTCGTCGAAGACGGGGTGATCGGCGACGCGGTCGCGAACCAGCCGACACCGGCCTTCTCGACCGCGTGCAGGGTGCGGTTCCAGGCGGCTTCAGTGAAGCAGCCCGGGTGACGTTGGCGAGCCAGAGCATCGGGAGTTGGGGGCTGGCGCCATCGCGGCGTGGATCAGCGCCTGATCGGCGGGTGGGGCTTACTGGCACCGGTCGAGGAGCGCAGGTGCTCCGGCGAACTACTGGACGATCTGCCCATCGCAGGCGTGGGTGGCGACGTCGGACGTCAGTCAATGCCATTGACCGACCAACCACCACAGCTACGCCCCGTAACCAAGCTCCACCCGAAGGTTCTGGGAATCGAACCAAACAATCAAAGCCCCGACCTGGACATCTTCTATTCGATCAATAATCAGATCTCATAGAATTTATCTATTTGCCCAGGTCAGAGCATTGTTACGCATCGTGGTGGACTATGTGTACCAGCATACGAACCGATTGATCTTGATTCCAGGCCCTGAAATCGGCGTCCGAGCGGTCGCCACCCGGCCGCTGACCAGGGACGATTCCCAGTGACCGTCGGACCGGCAACATCGACAACCGGTTCGAACATGCGTTCCGCCAACCTGGCGGTTTGGAGGCTCCAGCCCATCTGGTAACGGTCATCGTCGGGATCGACGTCGCTTTGACGTGCGTTCCGCAGACCTGGTAGTTCCTGGCACTTCCGCCCGTCTGGTGACCGTCACCGCGGGGGTTGTGGTGCGGGCGAGCGGCCAGGCATGCGCTGAGCCCGAGCCACCTCGCTACGGAGCCGGTCTTGCCATCTGGCCGAGTGCGACGTGAAGACGTTCGCCGAATGCTGGGGCGCCGTGGGTACGCAGGTAGGTAGCGATGTCGTAGGCGGTCAGCGTGGGGCCGGATCTGCCTGTCCTGGCGGCGATGGCGCGAACGGCCTTGACGACAAGGTCCGGGTGGAGGTCGAGTTTGTCGAGGAGGAAGTCGTCGAGGGACTGGCGGGTCAGGGGCGCGGGCAGCGCAGCGGGTGGGAAGTCGGTGAGGTTGTCGGTGACGATCACGTCGGCTCGGCCGGCCATGGCGGCGGCGACCACGTGTCGGTCGTCGGGGTCGGGGAGTTCGATGGTCGGCACGAGCCGTTCCCAGCCGGTCACGGTCGCGTCCGGGAAGGTGGTCCTCATCTGCCGGACGCAGGGGTCCCCGGGCGGCGCGAAGCGGCGTCTGGGGCAGCGGGGTGAGGTAGGCATCGGTTTCCTCTGGTGACACGCCGCGCTTGCCGAGCAGTGTCCGCAGGGTCCGTTCGAGCTCGTCCAGAATCTCGCTCGACCACAGCGGCTGGTAGGCACCCGTGCTGGCGATCTCAAGCAGCATGTCGCGCGCCCTGCTGGGCACGAGGACGCAGGTGTCGAGTAGCGCTGAGAACATCCAGGTCAGTCTTCGGTCTTCTTGCGGGCGGCTTTCAGTGCCGCCCGGGTCTCGTCGGGGCTGATGTCGTAGAGGCCGAGACGCTCGGTATCGGCGACCATGTCAGCGAAGGCGAGATCGGCGGCGTGGCGCTGGCGCTGGCGGTACTCGAGGAGGTCGTCGAGGCGGACCTTGCGGTGGCGGCTGGGCTTCTCGAACGGGATGGCGCCGCTTTCCAGCAGCCGAACCAGGGTGGTGCGGGAGATACGGAGGAGATCCGCGGCTTCCTGGGTGGACATCGTCAGATGGTGCGGTGCCACCGTGACGGCCAGGCCCGCCTTCATTGCCGCGGCGACCTGCAAGAGGACGTCGAACATCGGCTCGGGAATCGCGACGCTGTGCCCGTCCGGGCCGGTGAGCCGAGGCCGTGGGTCGGCTGTTTGCCGGCCGCAGTCGCGAAGCGCGGCCAGGAAGTCGATGATCTCACCGGTGTCCTCGTCTGGCAGGTACGTCTCGTCGTGGAGCGGTTCGGGTCGTGTGGGCGAGGTCATGAACGGCCTCCAAGACGATCGGAGCGATCTGCATGCTCGTTTCGCTCGACTCTACGCTGGCCGCTTGCTGGTAGCTACCCACCGGTGGACACCGTGCCCCTCCCCAGCCCGAACGGGGCGTCCGATGTTCGCACTCCATCGGATCAGCGCCGGGGACGCTCAGGAGAGGAGTCCAAGCGTTGGGTGCGTAGTCGTGGTGGAGGTTCCGTTGGGTGAGGATCTCGACGCTGTCGATGGCTTGGCCGACCGGGCCTTCGGGTCGGTGTCCGAGCCGGGTGAGGAGGGCTCGCAGCTGCGGCTCGCTGATCGCATCGGTCATGCGCGGGTGAGGCGTTGCGCGTCAACGGCGTTCGAGGAGGAATAGCCTCCGTCCGGCCACCCAACAAGAACTCACACACCCTCCTTCCGGACCCACGGCCCGATCGCGACACTGGTGCCACAACCCGTGCGCGACCGACCAAAATCAGACTGGCCAGCCTGCGGCTGCCGGCCTCCGTATGTGCTGGGAACAGGCCCACGAGACCGCCCGTGGTCACCCGCCGAGAGCGTTGCGAGCAGACTCAAGATTTCCGCGAATGGTGACAACACTCGGGTGGTCGGGGCCGTAGGTGGCCTCGTCGATGGCCAGCGCGTTGGAACATAGGGAGCGTTTCCCCTGCCCGGCCAGGGTCGGGGCTGTAAAAAGAGCGGCTCTGCCAAGATTCCGGCGGTGACAGACAGTTGCCATGCGGGTATCGCTGGCGCTGTGTGACGCCGAGTTCCTGAAGGTCGTCTTTCCTCAACTCACCGCGGTACTCATCGAGCGGGTCGTCGACGAGGGGCCGGTGGTACGGGTCGTCGCACAGACCCGGGCGGGGCCGGTGGCCTGCCCGCGGTGCGGCACGCTGACCGCGCAGGTACGCGGCTGTCACCACCGCAGCCTCACGGATCTTCCGGTCGGGGGCAGACCGGTGGTGATCGAGCTGACCGTGCGGTGGCTGGTCTGCGGCAACCTGGACTGCCCGCGGCAAACCTTGCTATCCGGGTAGTGCCACCCTGCTCGTGCGCTACCTCACCCAGGGACGCGCCGATCCCGACCGCATCCCGCCGTCCCCGCGTCGACGGGCCGGCTGGCTGGCGAGCAGGCCCGCCGACCTGCCCGACCACCTGCGGCGGCACCTCGACGCCCTGGTCGCGAGCTGCCCACAGCTGACCGTCCTGGCCGCCCGGATACGCGCGTTCGCCGCCCTGCTCACCGAGCGCCATGGTGCGGACCTCGACGTGTGGATCAAGACCGTACGCGGCAACGACCTGCCCGCCCTGCACGCCTTCGCCCACGGACTCGACACCGACCACGACGCCGTCGTCGCCGGACTGACCCTGCCTGACAGCAACGGCCCCACGGAAGGCGTCATCACCAAGGTCATTCTGTGGAATCCGAGCTGTCAAGTGCCGCCGAGGATCCGGCTGCTTCGAGTATGTGCTGGCCGGTTGGGCCGCAGGCCGGGAGACTCAGTTGCTGTGGGCCTGGGGATCTCTGGTTTCAAGCCGTCCTTCCTGGCCGGGATCGAGTCGGTTCGGCAGGCGCATGGATCACGCCTGGCGATGCTCGCCGGTAGGCCGCTGACGGGGTTCGCCTTGGTGCGCTTCGTCGAGGACGGAGACTGGTTCGCCGATTGCCCGGTGGTGCTGGACTTCGACGGCGTCCAGGTGGAGGTTTGCCACTCGAAGCTCGACGAGCTCTCGATGGGCTGGGACACGATCAACACCGCGGCGACCATCACCGGGTGGGAGTGCTTCGAGCTCACGCCCGAGTGGTCTCACAGCGATGAACGCCTCGAACCGTTCGTCCGCCAGGAACTGCGCGAGGTCGCGCTGCTTGAGTGGCGGCCAGCAGACCGTGACCTGGCAGCTGGAACGGTGGCGGTGGAGTTCGCCTTCGCTGGGGACTGCTTGCGGATCGTCAACGGCCTCGACGAGAACCGCATCGAGGTCGGTGCGGCCCAGCCGGATTACATCCGGCACCGGCTGGGCCGCTGAGCGCTACTGCTCTGTCGAATGCTGCTTAGAGCACCCGGCAATAGGGGT
>NZ_CAKJTM010000009.1:8387-29779 GCF_917627345.1 Protofrankia sp. CiP3
CCGGTCGCTCTAACGTGAGCAGAGCCAGCCTGGAAGCCGGGCGGAACGAGCTCGGCTCCCACTTGCCCGCCAGGTTGTCGAGACGGTTGCGATCGAAGCCGGAGTGTGCATCCGTCCACTGGTGATGCGCCGATCGACCCGACGACCGGAGAAACCGAGATCGTGCCTGTACCGCGCGTACCGCCGTCGCGCGCGACGCCCCGCCGATCGCCTCCTGACCCTGTGCCACGGCCGGAGCCGCCGCCTGCCGCCTACCTGCCGGCGCCCTCCTGGGTGGTGGGGAGCAGCTCGGCGACAAGCTTCTCGACCCGCGCCCGGATAGCGTCGCGGATCGTCCGCACGGCGTCCAGGCTCTGGCCAGCCGGGTCGTCGAGCTGCCAGTCCTCATAGCGCTTCCCGGGGAAGACCGGGCAGGCATCGCCGCAGCCCATAGTCACCACGACGTCGGAGGCTTCCACCGCCTCAATGGTGAGAATCTTCGGGGTCTGGGCGGTGATGTCGATACCGACTTCGGCCATGGCCGTCACGGCGGAAGGGCTGATCTGCTCAGCGGGCATCGACCCGGCGGAACGAACCTCGATGGCTCCGGCCGCGAGGTGGGTGAGCCAGCCGGCGGCCAGCTGGGAGCGTCCCGCGTTGTGGACACAGACGAACAGCACCGAGGGTCTTGTGGACATGGACACGAGAGGTTGTCCCCTTCATCGAGCGGTCGGCCGGCGGGTCACAACCGGCCGGCTCGCGGCGGGTACGTGCGCGGCGACAACGGCCGACGCCGTGGCCGGACTCAGCCCGGGGTAGAACACCCTGATCAACGCGATACCGGCCAGACCGCCGGTGAGCTGAGCGGCGACGAACGCCGGGACGGACGCGGGGGCGATACCCGCGAAGGTGTCGGAGAACATCCGTCCCACCGTGATCGCCGGGTTGGCGAAACTGGTCGAGCTGGTGAACCAGTACGCCGCGCCGATGTAGGCCCCGACCGCCGCCGGCGCCCGGTCGGCCCGCCCCGAGCGGGCAAGGGCGAAGATGACGAGGAGCAGGCCGGCCGTCGCCACGATCTCGGACAGCAGATGCGCACCGGACGCCCGGTCATGGGTGGAGATCGACACCGCCGCCTGCCCGAACATGACGTTGGCGAGCACCGCACCGGCGACGCATCCCGCGACCTGGACGGGCAGATAGGCCGCGACGTCCCGCCAGGGCAGACCGCCGAACAGCGCGTCGACGGCGGAGACCACCGGGTTGACGTGCGCGCCGGACACCGGCCCGACCATCAGAATGATCGCGAACAGGCCAGCCGCGGTCACCGTGGCGTTCTCCGCCAGTTGCAGACCGATCTGGTTCGGGCTGAGCTGTTGGGCGGCTATCCCGGAGCCGATGACAAGGGCGGCCAGCAGCATGCTGCCGAACGCCTCCGCCGCGACCCGCCGCGCCAGCGGCGGGCGTTGGTCCGCGGTCACGGCCGGGGTCAACGGCCGGCCGCCGGGGCTGCGGTCAGGGTCAGCGGCTCCGGGCCACCGATGCCACCGCACACAGGCCCGCATGCGCAGGCCGACCCCGGCGTGCCCGGTTCGGCCTCCCGCGGTTCGGCCGACCGTCCAGCGACGCCAACGCCGGCATCGGCGAGGACGGTGTAGACCTCCCACGGCACACCATCCGGGTCATCCACCCAGACCTTGTCCTGCACCGCGTAACAGCACGTCGTGGCTTCTTCGGTCGCTGTGGCCAGCCCCAGACCGGCCAGCCGCGCGGCCGCCGCCGTCACCTCGCCGGTGGGCTCGACCTCGACACCGAGATGGTTGAGCGCGCCAGCCACCCCGGCTTCCCGGGCCGCCGGGTTCTCGATCAACACAAGCTTCAGCGGCGGGACCTCGACCGCGAAGTTCGCGTACCCGGGCCGGCGCTTCGCCGGCCCAACCCCGAACAGCTTCGAGTAGAAGCTCACGGCCGCGTTCACATCGGACACGTTCAGCGCCAACTGGACCCTGGCCACGACGACCACCTCACATCGATCCGCGTCTATGTACTGCCAGGCCAAGCATGGACCAAAACATAGACAGTCGTCAATGTCATCGATCGATGGACCAACGACCAGGTGACCATGGGTTTTCGCCCGGCCGGAGGCCTCATAATCCGTCGGTCGTGGGTTCGAGTCCCACCCGCCCCACCAGCCGTTCCTTGGGTGGGTGTCACATGCTGCCTGACCTGCGCGTTTAGCGGTTCCCATGCCCCATTTTGCTGATATTAGTAACAGTGGCGTTACGTTCGCGAGGCGCTGACCAGCGCCGATGCGAAGTCGACGCTGGAGGTCCGCCTGTCGGATGGACCGGTCCTTGGCAGCCCCGCGCATGGCACGCGGTGGCCTTTCCATGCGCGCACCCTGACGACCGCGCCACGCCCAAGACCACACTGGGGCCCGGCTGTAAACTCGCTACCTGTCGGTATGCCTCGGCAACCTATCCGTTATCGCCCCCGAGCGATGAAATCGCCGAACACATCCGGAAGGTCAGGGACGACCGATAACCGGGTACCTCTATCGGAGCCGTACCCACCTCGCCATGGATCTCCACGATGCCGAGCAAGGGTCGGTATCGTCACCTCAGCATCGCCAGCTGTGCCCGAACGGCGCCAGCCACACCAGGCCAGACTGCATGCTGGCAGCCACCATCCCCGACGGGAGGACGAGCAGATCCTCAATAGGGTCCTCCAGCTCAAGGAGGATCGTGTCCTCGCCGTGATCCCGGGCGATCAACACTGCGCCTTCGTCTGACCGTGCCACGAGGACGCCGTCGGTGGTTTGGGCCGCCGCGAGACGACGAGCTGGGAAGCGATGACGGCGTGTCGTGAAAGCGAGGTGGAAGTCCTCGCCGAGGGGCGCCCAGCATGCCTCGCTCGGGGTGGTGAAGACGATGTGGTCGCCCAGCGGGATCGCATCCCGTACCAGGAAGTCGGTCGGGTGGGAGGCGCGGGCGGTTTCGCCCAGAAGGGCAATGCCCCCGAGGCCGGCGACAGCCATTACCCGCTCCCGGCCAACATGCCCGGACCGTACCGTCATGAGACGGCGCGACAGCGGCGAAACGGCCCCGGCCGTACCGGTCGCGAGGTCTGTCTGCTCCATAGCCAGGCCGCCCGGCAGGCTGTTGACCACCTCGGCCGGCAGGAGCCGTTCGGCAGCCTGATCGATCGCGCCGAGTGGTGTTTCCAGCAGGTGGAGGCCAGCCTTCGACTGGACCGTCCACATCAGAAGCGTGGTTTCGTCGGACCACAGCGTGACGCTAAGCACCGGATCCCCGTCCGCTGGTGCCGCGACGAGTTCACCAGACGTGATGTCGGCCAAGATCGTGCCGCCATCGCGGCTGCCCAGCGCGACGAAGGTCGTCGTTCCGGTCCGCAGCACGTCGAGGGCGCTGACCCGGTCGCCCACCGGAAGCCGACCGATGGTCGTCCTCTCGCCCGAGACCGGGTCGAGCCAGGCCAGGGTGCCACCCGCCGAGGCGGTGAGCACGGAGGCGGGGCTCGTGTCCGGGCCTTGGCCTATCGGGGCCACGTACACAGCCAGAACGGCTCCGGCGGTCCCACCGGACCCGAGGGTGCGCCGGAGGTGCCCGATCGTCTCGGCATCCCTGATCTCGGTCGCGTCCCAGAGGTACAACCGGCCCGTCGTCTCGGGAGCCGGCCGCGTGGGATGGCGTCCAGGTTCGGCCCGTCCTCGCAGCGCGGCCGAGGCCGAGGCAACCAGGACCGCGTTGGAGTCCTCGTCGCACCACCACGCCACGTCGTTGATGTCATCGCGCCCGGTCGTGAGCGGCGCGTCGATGGGTCGCACCTGGGTGAAATCCTCGGTGACCTGCCACACCACGGCCCGGCCACCGCACGCCACCGCGACCAACGCGGTAACGAACGGCCTGGTCACGCCGATGTGGACCGAATCGACGGCGGCCGGGCAGGGTAGCTCCCAGCCGCTCAGGTCTCCATCCGGCCGGACCACGGCCACGACCAGCGTGGAACCTCCCGCGGCCGCGGCGACGACCGTGTCGCCCGCGACCGCCAGATCCACGGCGTTTACCCCCGGAACGTGGATGGCAAGCTCGCGTTCGGGTAGGCGCAGCCGCACCGACCCCGACCGGTGTCCCGTCCAGAAGACGAGCTCGTCGCGGTAGGTCGCCGCGGCGACCGCGACGACGGGATCGCCCTCGCTCGGCAGGAAGTTGAGGTCCCCGTTCCAGTTGTCGACTACGACCACCCGGCAGGTGGAGGCCGGGTGGAAGCTGAGCCGCCCGGGCAGGGGAGGCGGCTGCGACGGCTGCGACGTAGAAGCGGTTGTCGACGGTCACGAAGTCGATGGTGCGGTCGCCGAACGGGAACCCCTGGGATTCGCCGAGCTCCTGGACGGCTGCGGGCCCGAGGATCCCTGGCGACGCATTGGCGGCGTTCTCGCTCCTGCGAAAGGCGAACGAGACCACCCCCCGCCGTTGCTCCTGAAACGTCAGGACCACGTTTTCGTCGATCGACTGTGCGAACAGGTCGGGATGGGTGACAGGCGTGCCCGGCCACAGCTCACGACCCGCGTGGGCCGAGGCGACCACAGCACGCCTGAACACGCCGTCGTCGAGCAGTCCGACCCGACCGCTGACGTACTCGTAGCCCGGCCGGGGAACCTGGTGCAGGCGCCGGCCGGTCTCGAGGTCGACGACCTGTACGACGGGTCCGGTGCTCAGTGCCACCGCGCTCCCGTCCAGCGTCGAGGTCCTGACCGAAAAGCCAGATCCGGCCACTGCGATGGACCGGAAGATCGGGACGGGATTCGGCTGCGCCGCGACACAGCGCCAAGGCCCGGACCGCGCCGCGAACTGGTCGGCCAACTCGCGATTGCTGGTCACGAGCCGGGTGGCCAACTCCAGATAGGCGGCCCGCTCGGGCACCGTCAGCGGCTCCAGGAGCCGGCCGACCCGCTGATAGCCGCGGGCCACATCGCGCAGCGGGTCACCCCACGTCGGGCCTCGCAACGCGGGGCCGAGCGCTGCCAGGACGGCTGTCGGATCGGCGCGCAGCAGGTAGTCCGGATCGCCGCACAAGGCTTCCAGCCGCCCGGCCCGACGGGCGTGGACGAGCAGGTGCGAACGCGCGTAGCTACCCGCTCGATCCCAGTCCCGGGTTCCGTCGGCGTTGGTGACGGCCACGAGGGCAGCCGACACGACCGCGTCGTCTACCACGGCGTCGGGGTCGGGGCGTCCCAGTGCCTCCACGAAGGACCGGTGGAACAGGCGGAACCGGGTCTCGCCGACGACAGTCGTTTTGCTCACTCGTGTTTCTGAGGTTCGCGGTGTGTGAGGGCGCGGGACCGTCTGGGTAGTGGAGGCTCTGCGAGGCGTGCGATACCGGCCGGGAGGACGTCGTGGTGACGGTGCGGCGCAGGCCGGTCGCGGAGCGATAGGCGCAGTACGGCAGCATCGGTGGTGCTTGCACACCACCAACCGGAGTGTCCACCGATGCTGTCTGCTCCCAGCCTATCGATCCCCGCCTCGCCGCCGGTCGGTGTGGCGGCCTTCCAGAACCTGCTCGATGAGCTCGGGCCGGTGTTCGCGCGGCGCTCGACCCACCAGCTGTTCATCGCGCTGGCCTGTGGGCTGGTGCTCGCCGAGCGGGCTACGGTCACCGGGATGGCCGCAGCCGCCGGCCTGGGCGACCAGTGGCGTCGCGCGTGCTGGTTCTTCGCGTCCACGGCCTGGGACGTCGACCACCTCGGCCTGGCCGTCGCCCGCCTCGCCGTGAGACACCTGCTCACCGGCGACGAGCCGCTGGTCGTGGCGGTCGACGGGACGTTCCTGGCCCGCTGGGGTAAGAAGGTCGCGGCCTGCTTCTGGGCGTACAACGGCGCCGCCCAGGGCGGCAAGAAGATCGGCTATGGCACCACGTGGGTCGTCGCCGCGCTCGTCGTGCGGCTCCCGTTCTGCCCGTCGCCGGTCGCGCTCCCGATCCTGTTCCGCCGCTGGCGGGGCAAGGGCACCGATTCCCAGCCGGCGCTGGCCGCGCAGATGCTCACCCTGCTCGCTCAGGCGTTCCCCGACCGGCGGGTCCACGGCGTCGGGGACGCGGCGTTCCACGGCCCGCAGCTCGCTGACCTGCCCACGAACGCCGACCACACGACCCGGCTGCCCGCGAACGCGGTGCTGTGCGGCCCGGCCCCGCCGCGGACCGGGAAACGCGGCCGGCCCGCGAAGAAGGGCCCACGCCTCGGGCGGCCCGCCCAGATCGCCGCCGACCCCACGCTGAACTGGGTCGATGCCGTCGCCGACATGTACGGGACCCGGACGGCGGTGACGATCGCCGTGTGTCCGGTCCTGTGGTATGGCAGCTTCGGTGACCTGCCCGGTCAGCTCGTCCTCGTCCGGATGGCCGGCTCGGAGAAGATCGTCGATCTGGCGCTGTTCAGTCTCGATGTGGCCGCGAGCGCCCTCACGCTCGTGGAGCGCTACGCGTGGCGGTGGGCGATCGAACCGTGCAACGCGACCGGCAAGCAGGTCATCGGGGTCGGCGACGCCGCGACCCGCACCGTGAGATCGGTCGAGCGGTGCCTGCCGTTCGCGTTCCTGGTACAGACACTCATGATCGTGTGGTTCTCGCTGGGTGGGAACCCGGCCGCGAGCGTCGCGCGGCGCAGGCTGCTCAGCCCGTGGTACCGAACCAAGGCCACCCCCGCACCAGCCGACATCAAGTTGGCGCTCCGTGACGAATTGATCGCCAACCGTATAAAGGCGGTCGCCGCTGACCACCGCGACGCCCAAAATTCGGCCTCGGCGGCCTGACCAGCACCGGGGCCAGAGCCAACCTCGGAAACACGAGACCATGAAAAACACCCAAAAACGACGGCAGACGTCACACGACATCTGCCCAGGTCAGCGGCGTTTCCGGAAGTCCCTCAAGGGGTTTCTGGCGGACCGGTTCCACAACGGCCCGGCTCAGCCAACGGCCCGGAAAGGCCGCTCTCGCGCGTTCTACCCGAACCGGCCGTTGACGTAGTCGGCGGTCCGCGGGTCGCGCGGGTCGTGGAACATCTGCTCGGTGCGCCCGTACTCGACGACGTGGCCGGGCCGCCCCTCCTCGGCGAGAAAGAACGCGCAGTGGTCGGACACCCGCGCCGCCTGCTGCATGTTGTGCGTCACGATAATGATCGTCACATCCGAGGCGATCTCGGCGATGGTCTCCTCGACCCGGCGGGTGGATGTCGGGTCAAGAGCTGAACAGGGCTCGTCCATGAGCAGCACAGCCGGCTCGACGGCGAGCGAGCGGGCAATGCACAGCCGTTGCTGCTGCCCGCCGGACAGCGCGCCCCCCGGGGAGCGCAGGCGGGTCCGGACCTCGTTCCACAGGCCGGCCCGCAGCAGGCAGTGCTCGACCAGGGAGTCCTTGTCCTTGCCCTTGATCCCGGCGAGCTTCAGGCCGCTCGCGACGTTGTCGAAGACCGTCATGGCGGGAAACGGGTTGGGCTTCTGGAAGACCATGCCGATCCGGCGACGGGTCTCCTGCGCCCGCTTGCCGGCGGCGTAGATGTCCTCGCCGTCCAGCAGCACCTCACCGGCCAGGGACGCCCCCGGGATGAGCTCGTGCATCCGGTTCAGGATGCGCAGGTAGGTCGACTTGCCGCAGCCCGAGGGACCGATGAGCGCCGTCACCTCGCCGGGTCGCATCGTCAGCGAAACCCGGTCAAGCACCTTGCGCTCCCCGAACCACGCGGAGACGTCCTTCGTTTCCAGCGCCGCGCCGGAGACCGGCCCGGTCCGCTCACGGCGGGCGGCGGGCACCAGCCCCGCCGCCGTGTCATGCGTTGCCGTGCCCAAGGGCGCAGGCTCCGCTACGGCCGGGAACCGCGCGGTCGGCTTGTCAAGCGCGGGCACGCCGGTCACGGGCGCGTCAGGCACGATGTCCATCCCTTCAGAGCAGGTTCGGGAGCAGGCGGGCGAGGTTCTCGTAAACGTTCCAGACCACCGCGACCAGCACCGGCCCACTCACGAGATAGGCCGGCCACCGTTCCCAGCGGTGGAACAACCAGGTCGCGCACACCACCGCGACGAGGAGTACCTGCGCCCAGAGCAACAGGGGCAGGGCGGCGGCCGGCTCGCTGGCGAGGGAACGCTCGTCGGCGTAGATGGCCGGCCGGACACCCGCGGACGGCGCCACGGTGGTCGTCAGGTTGGCGGTGACCACCAGCGTGTGGGTCGGGCTGACGGCCGGCGCCGAGGTCACCAGCGTGATCCGGTTGACCGGCGCGGTCAGCGGCCGCGGTGGGGTGCGCCCGTCACGGACCTCGACGACGGTGAACGTCGAGCTGCCGAGACCGGTCGTCGCGACGATCTCATCGCCGATCCGCAGCTTGTCGAGCTTCGCGAAAGGCGCGCCGAAGGTCGAGCGCCGGCCGTAGACGACCGCCGTACCGGCCTGGCCGGGCAGTGGCGTGTCCCGCCGATGACCGAGCCCACGGGTGAGCGCGCCGCTGGTGGTGCCCTCGACGACGACCTGACGCACCTTCAGCCGAGGAATCTCGACGATCGCCACCGGCACCCCGGGCGTGATGGGTGGTGCGACCGGAGCAACCTCATCACCGACCTGGGCGAGCTGGCCGCGAAACGTCTTGTAGAGGTTGTCCTGGGTCCGGGCCTGCTGCAGCCCGGACACCGCGAGCAGATAGCCGGCGAAGCCGAGCATCAGCGCGGCCAGCATGAGGAAGACCCGCCCGACGGCGATCCCGATGACCGCCCGGCCACCGGCGGGCTGGCGCCGCGGCGGCCTGCCCCGGCTCGGGCGCGCCGTTGCCCATGCCGCCGTTGTCCGTGTCGCCGCCGTCACTGTGGCCGCCGTCACTGCCGTGGTGGGGGCCGTACCCGGCGCTGAGGCCTGAACCGTCACGCGCACCCCGCCTACTTCCACATCCGCGGGAGCACCCGGGCCAGCGACCGTGCCCAGGCCGGCGCAGGTTCACCCCGCGAGTACCCGACAAGCCCCAGGCCGAACACCACGGAACCGAATCCGATCACGATCAGGAGCAGGATGGCGTGCCGCCCGACGCCGGTGGACTCCACCAGCGGTCCCGACCTGGCCGACGTGGTGAACGCCGAGGTGGCACTCGCCCTCGGGATGGCTCGGGCCGATGGGCTGGCGCCGGACCGAGCGGTCGCCGTCGGGCTGGGGGCGGGCGTGGCCGTGCCGCCGCCGGTCGAGGTGGTACCGCCAGCACTCGCCGACGTGTCGCCGCTGTCCTGCCCGGACGTCGTGGTGCCGCCCGCGGCGGCGGCGTTGCCCGCGGCGGCGGAGGCTGCCTGTGCCCCGGGCGACGGGCCCGCCGGGGCGGTGGGTGTACCGGTCGACGCCGGCGCGGCCTGGAGACGTACCGCGGTCTCGACCGTACGGGCCTGCGCTACCAGATCCGCCGGCAGGCTCAGATAGCCGTTGGGCAACTGGCCGTTGTCGATACCGTGCTCCTGGCCCTTCACCGCGGCCAGGTCGATGAAATCAGCGATCTTGCTGGCTTTGGTCCTGTCGATGCCGCTGGTCGGGACCATCGCGTAGTGAACCAGCACGAGCGGGTAGACGGCCGGGTCGGTCGCGGTGTGGTCGGCCTGGCGGACGCCGTTCGCATCGACGGTCATGGCTTTGACGGCCGCCGCCATGGCTGCCCCGGTCGGGGTGGTGAAGGAGCCGGCGGCGTTCTTCAGCTCCGCCTGCGGCATGCTCAGGTTGGTCGCGTCCGCGCTGTCGAAGAGCACGAACAACGACCGGAAGCCCTGTCGTGCCGCCGCGTAGGAGGACGGCTGATGGCTGGGGTCCTGGTCGGAGATGCTGCTCGGGTCCTTGCCCGCCGGAGCGCCGGCCGCGGCCTGGCGGACGACCGCGTCCAGCCCGCTCAGCGGGGCAAACGTCATGTTCATCGCCGACGTCGGATCGACCGTGCGGAACGTGTCGAGCGGGAATCGCAGGCCGCCCTTGTTCCAGGCGTCGAGGAAGTAGTCGCTGACATGCATGCCGGCCGGGTCCTTGGTGCCCTTGAGGAAGGCGCTCGCATCCGGGTCCGCGGCGAGCCAGCGGGTCAGCTCGTAGGTCAGGTCCTCGCCGTCGGCCGTGAGCACCGGCGGGAAGTAGTTCTGGGCGGTGAAGTCCCGCGCCCAGGCGACACCGGGGTTGAGCGCCTGGAACTCCGGGTCCGCGAAGATCGTCACTGGGTTCCCCGCCGTCCCCGGGTTGGGGCAGTACGCGCTGCCAGGCCCTGTGATGGGCGCCGTGGGGTCGCAGCCGGGCGGCCCACCGGAACCGTAGAGACCGGGGTAGGACTGCGTGAGCAGCTTCGCGATCAGCCGTGCGTTCAGCCTGAGCGAGGTGACCTGCTGATGGGTCACGGGATCGTCGAGCAGGAAGCCGACCGAAATACCGGACACCGCCAGCGGCGCGTAGGCCACCGGATTCGGACCGGTCGCGCCGGTGGCGGCCGGGCGCGTGGTCAGCGCCATGTCCACGCCGCCGGCGGCATAGTCCGACCGGGCCTGGACGTCGCCGAGCAGCGAGTAGTCGACATTGAGCGCGGGCGTGCCCGCGCACGACCTGGCGGTCCAGCTCAGCATCGCGAGGTTCGCCACGGGCGCGCCCGCGGAGGTGAAGTCGGGGTTGTTGATCGAGCACGCCCCGGCGCCGAGACGGAAGGCCAACGGGATGGTGACGTGTGGCGCCCAGCTGTTCACCAGCTCGACGGACGGCGTCGTGAGCTTCCACAGCACCAGCGAGCACGGCTGGGTCGAGTTACAGCCAAGGCTGGTCAGTTCGCGCCCCGTCTCGACCACGAAGTCGGCGCTGCCCGTCCCGGCCGGCTGCGTGATCGCTTTGCGCCTGTTCCCCGGCCCGTCCGGGCCCGCGCCGTTGAGCCCGCCGAGCGCGCTGGGATCGGAACCCGACGCCAGCGTCTCGGAGCCGTAACAGTCACCGGCGGACTTCGGCGCGGCTCGGCATTGGTAGATGCGAACCTCGTTCGTCGACAGCTCCGTCCCGCTGGACGGGAAGCCCCGCCAGCTGACGTGGATCGCCTCGAAACCGAGATCGGTCGTCTTGCTGACCGTCACCGAGGCGTTCGCCCCGATCGCCGGTGCCGGGAAGGTCCTGGCCACCGAGACGTCCGCGGCCCGTGCCGGTTGCGGCCCCGGCAGCAGCAGCGAACCGGTGAACGCCATGACCGCGCCAGCCAGCGCGAGCGCGACGCCTGCCCGCGGCCCCCTGGCCCCCCGCGGCCGCCGGGCGCACGGGGCGGGCCGTGTTCGCGCGTCCATTGGCCAGCCAGGCAGTTTCGGTGACACGTCTTCTCCAGCGCCGGGGAGGGACACGCCGCGGACGGGCGTGCGTGCGGTGGTGTCGGGAACTACCCGGGTATCGGGACCTACCCAGCCAGTCACGACGGAACATATGGATGCGCCGCAGAGCCCGGCGCGAACACCGGGCCCTGCGTTTTACACGGGTGCTCTCTGGCGGCGGGCCGCTGGCCTGCTAGGAAAGGCCGTACTTGGCACCGCAGAGCGTGCCCGTACCCGAGGTGGGCAGCGAGACAAAGCCCTCGTTGACGCCGAGCGGGTGGGTGCAGATGTAGCCGGCCTTACCGAAGACCGCGGTGTAGCCTGACCAGATCTTGTCCAGGCCGGTGCTGCCAGGCTGGTTCTTGAGCACGTTGAACAGCAGGCGGGGGAACTTGCCGCTCGTGTTCAGGGAGTACGGGCCGGCCGCGCCGTTGGCGACGTCGGGGACCGTGGCGGGAACGCTGTCGATCTGGCGGACGGTGAAGCCATTGCGGTTGTCCACGTCGCCGCCGCGGGACTGGGCGACCCACTTGCCAGCCGAGTACGGCACCAGCGCGTCACCGATCGCGTCCCCGGCCTGGAGGTTGGCCTGGAGGCTCACACCGCTGTTCTCCTCCAGGGTGGCGGGCTGACGCACGCACGCGCCCGGCGTCAGGGCCGCGTTCGGGCCGTTGACGTCACCACCGTTGTTCAGCGCCTTGAGGAAGGAGTTCCGCGTGCCCGAGCCCGACTGCGGCAGGTACGGCTCGATGGGCGAGCTCGGCAGGGCCGAGTTGATGACGTGCCAGTCGGTCAGGGTGCACAGGTAGATGCTCTTCAGCTGGCTGGTGCTGACGGTCTTCGGCGTCAGCTTGGGCGAGACCGGCTTCGCGGCCCAGGTCACCACGTCCTTGGCGTACGCGATGAAGGTCTTGTCGACGTCCGAGGGCTTCGTCGCGTCCGGGTAACGCGAGGAACGCGCGAAGTCGACGCACACGCCGGGCGCGTTGTATGCGGCCGGGTCGTTGTTCAGGGCCGTGACACCCGCGCTCGAGCCGTTCGGCCGGGCATAGTTCGCACAGCCGGCCTTCGCGGTGATGGGGGTCGTGCCGGTCGCGTTCCAGCTGTAGAGCTTCTTCGACGGGTTCGTCGCGTTGTACGACGTCGAGTAGTCGTTCAGGATGTTCTGCGTGGTGTCCGAACCCACGCCGACGATGTCGCCGGCCGCCGGGGTGACGTTCGCTGGCGGGTCGGCCAGGGCAGGTCCGCCCATGACGCCCACGGCCAGCGCCGTGGCCGTTACGGCGACCACGCGGGCCGCCTTCTTCGGAATATTCATGTTCCACTCCTCGTCGGGACCGGTTTTCACCTGGCGGCACGCAACCGCCGCCCGAGCCGTCAGGTGGCTCCGGGGTGACGTTTCCATGCTTTTGATGAACACGGCCAGCCATCCGGGGGATTTACCGGGCAGCTATCGGGTAACCATTCAGTAAACACCCGTGAATATGCGTTCACGGCCGGGCTCGACATTGTGCGACGGCGAAGAAAATGAATTCCAGAGGGCCGGGTACCGCTCATTCAGGTGGCGGCGGGCGGCGGCTCAGCTGTGCGCTCAACAACGGTGGGACAAAGAAGGCGGCCAACACGGTGAGGCCGGCGAACACAAAAAGAATGTTCGCCTGGTGACCGCCCTGGCGCAGGCTCGACACCGATACCGGGGCGGCGGAGATGTCGCTCCCGCCGGGTCCACCTGAGCCGTTGCCGCTGGCCGCGCCGACAAGCTGTCCGGTCTCCGGGTCGATCGTCGTCCCTGTGCCTGTGCCTGTGCCTGTGCCTGTGCTCGCCGAGCCGGTACCGTTCGACGCCTCCCCGCCCGTCCCGGCGCCGCCGGAGGTATCGCCGGCCGTGCCGCCCGAACCACTGCCGCTGGCAGCGCCGCCGGAACCGCTACCGGAACCGGCGCCGCCACCAGCGCCGCTGGACGTGCTGGCCGTTGTCGTGGCGCACGCCGCCGCACCAGCCTTCGCGCAGGCGGGGGGCGCCGGCGCGGTGTTCAGCACCTGCAGCGCGGGATTGTTGCAGCTGGCCATGGCAGGCGGCGCAACGTGCCCCGGTATGCGGCTCAGCTGGTCGAAACCGGCCTGCACGAGGTTGACCGGCAGGGGCGAGAACCCGAGGTTCTCCGCCTTCTGCTGACCGGCGCACAGAAAGTAGCTCATGAAGGTCGACAGGGTCCGCCCCTTGTCGGGCGTGAACCGCCCCACCGCCTCGACCGGAACAATCATGTAGCTGTAGCTCGAGACGGGGTAGGCACGGGGGTCGTTGTAGGCGTAGACGCCGTCCAGGTTCTGGGTGAGGTCGGTGTTGATTTTCGCCTGCGTGAGAGCCACCGCCACATCTCCCGCGGTTGGCTGGACGTAATAGCCACCGGCGTTCAGGATGCTTGCGACCGGGAATCCCGAACGCTGGGCGTAGGAGTACTCGACGTAGGTGATGGAACCCTCGCCGTACGGAGCGGCGACATAGTTGGCGACGCCGCTTGACAGGGCCTGGCCCTTCGCCCCGGGAAATGTCGGGTAGAACGACTGCAGACCGCAGTTGCCGGTGAAACCCGCATGCCTGCCGCAGAAATCCGCCCAGAGCCCCGGGTACTGCTTCGACATGTAGAGCGTGAACTGGGCGGACGTACCCGAACCATCCGAACGGAGGACCGGTGTGATGGCCTTGTCCGGCAGCTGCCGACCGTTGTCCCTGGTGATCGCGGCATCCGACCAGTTGGTGATGACCCCAGTAAAAATCTTGGTAAGGGTCTCGCCCGACAGCCGGAGATTCGTGACCTGTTTCCCGGCGACGGTCAGGTGGTACATGAACGACGTCCCACCCGCGACGATGGGCAGATAGGCATACGGCCGCCTGGCCGCGAGCGGCAGCTCATCGGTGTCGTTGCTGCCCGGGATCCGCGGCTGGAACGGGATCTCGGACACCGCGAAGTCGTTGAGACCGTTCCAGTAGTCCGACCGTCCCGACGAAGAACCGTTACCGGTGTAGTTGACCGGCAGGCCGTTCTTGCGGACGTCACGGACCCACTGACTGATCATGATCTCGCTCCAGGTGGAGCCGGACCCGGCCACGGCCGCATAGGGGGCGTCGGCGCTGGCGGGCGGAGTCGCCCCGATCCCGGCCCCGCCGGCCACGGCCGCGCTCAGTATGATCGCGACGAATCGGGCGACCAGCCGGCGCCTCCTTGCGCCCGGCGGCCCGCCTCGTGCGGGCGTGTTTCCTGAGCGGGCATCTCCCGGGGAGACATGGGGCATCATCAGGACACCTCCGCGGAGCGGCGCTGCTGCCGGCGTGAGAGCTGTCCGGGGCCGCGGCCTCCGACAACGCGGGCGATGACGAACAGCGTGAGTACGAGCGCGAGAAGCGTCAGCGCCGCGCCATAGGCCCGCGCGACCGACTCGGGCTGGGGGAACTTGACGTAGTTGAGGACGTAGAGGGGCAGGGAGAGCATCGCGCCGTGGGCGGGGTCGGCGTTGAGGTCGTTGGTGAAACCCGCCGTGAGCAGCACCGGCGCAGTCTCACCAACGCCACGCGCAACCCCGAGGATGACCGCTGTCAGCAGGCCCGGTCGGGCGGTGGGCAGCACGACATGCCACACGGTCCTCCACTGGCTCGCACCGAGTGCCAAGGAGGCCTCCCGCAGCCCACCGGGGACGATCCGGAATACCACTTCCGCCGTCCGGGTAATGATCGGCATCATCATGACGGTGATGGCAAGGGAGGCGGCGAATCCGCACCGGTTCGTGCCGAGCGCCAGCACGACGGTCGCGAAGATGAACAGGCCCGCGACCACCGACGGAATCGCGCTCATCGTGTCGACGATCGTGCGTACCGGCCGGGCGAGAGGGCCGCGTATCTCGTTGAGGAACAACGCGGTGGTGATACCGAGCGGTACCGAGATGAATACCGCGACACCGACCTGCAACAGCGTTCCCACAATGGCATGGAGTGCCCCACCCGAGGTCAGCGGGTCGGCCGGGGCTGTCACCGACATTGTTCGTGTGAAGAAGTTGAGGTGCAGTGCCGTGTAACCACGAAATGCCGTGTAACCAATTATTACAGAAAGTAAGGCAACAACCATTATCCCGGCCGCATGGCAGATCACCGACATGACGCGGTCGACGAGCGCGACACCACGTCCATCCCCCGTCAGCAGCACGGTCGAGTAGACAGCCAGAAAGAGGATGTACCAGCACACCCAGAAACCGACGGTCCCCGACAGCGGCAGAATCCGCTCGAACAGGATCCAGGTGAGGCACAGTGCGCAGAGCGCGGATCCGCCGATGGCGGTCACGTCGCCGGCAGTGACCTGAGCCGGCCGGATCCGGACCTCCGGCGGGGGTGCCGGCTGGTCAGGTCCAGCCAGGTCCGGCCCGGCGGCGGGCGCCGTGCGCCCGCGCGGTGCAGGTGCGGTGAGCGCCATCAGATCTCCGTTGCCGCGCCGGAACGCGACCGGCTGATGATGGTCGAGGCGAAGGCGTTGACCACGAGCGTCAGGGCGAAGAGCACAAGCCCGGCGCCGAAGAGGGCGGCCAGACCGAACGAACCGGACTCGTTGTAACGCAACGCGATGAGTGAGGAAATCGACATCCCGCCCTGCTGCAAAATGTGAGTCATCCGCCCGGGTGACGCGAAGAGCGGCGCGATGATCAGATAGACGGCGATCGTCTCGCCGAGGGCCCGTCCCAGGCCGAGCATGACCGCGCCGACCATACCGCCTCGGCCGAACGGGATGACGACAGCTCGGATCATGCCCCAACGCGTGCCGCCCAGCGCCAGCGCCCCCTCCCGCTCACCCGCCGGAGCCTGCGAGAAGACCTCGCGCATGATCGATGTAATGATCGGTGTGACCATCAGCGCGACGACGAGCCCGGCGATGAAGGTCGACGAGGCGTACTGGCCGAGCCCACTGGCTCCGCCGTCGGTCCGGAAGAAGGGAAGCCAACCGAGGTGGTCGGTCAGCCAGCGGCTCACCGTGATGGCTCGCGGCTGGAGAAAGAAAAAACCCCACAGCCCGTAGACGATGCTTGGAATAGCGGCCATGAGGTCAAGCAGCGAAACCATCGGGCGGCGCAGCGCCCGGGGCGCGTACTCGGCGACGAACAAAGCCGTACAGATCGATAGTGGAACGGCGACCACCAACGCGACGCCGGCAATGAGGATCGTCCCCGGCAGCACGGCACCAACGCCGAACCTGGTCGAGCTCGGCAGCCACTGGGTTTCGGTGAAAAACGACCAGCCGACCCGCCGCAGCGCCGGCAGCGCCTTGTACAGCAGGAATACGCCGATGAAGCCCATCGTCGTCATCACGGTTATGGCGGCCGTCCGGCCGACGCCGTGAAACAGCCGGTCAGCCGGGCCCGGACGCGGGTTCGTGTCGCGCCGCGCCTCAGCCGGGGCGACCGAGCCCGCACCGGCGCCCGCCAGGCCAGGGCCGGCTCCCATAACCGCGGCCCGGGGCCGTTTCAGCCAGCCGAGAAAATTCATGGTCGAACGCTCTTCGGTCATCATGTATACGCACCGTACGTCACAGTGGAGTTACCCCCTGACCGGCGTCGGCGACGCCGGTTCCGCCCCATTGCTTTGACATAAAAACAGACGTCGCCTTCCGGGTGGCGAGCCGAAGGTGAACAGGCCCCGAATTCTGCTGGCCGGTGGGCGGGTCCCCGGGTATACGAAATGAACGGCCGCTCATTCTCCCGGCCGGGGACCGGGCCGGACCGGGCGATGCGGTCGTCCGGTCCGGACGATGTGTTCAACCGGCCCGGACGAAGCGAGCCGCGTCGGCGACCACATAGTTGTCGGTCCCGGTGGTCGCCATGGTCACGCTCCCTGCCGTGCCCGCGTCGAACGGCCACGCCCCGAGCAACGCCCACCGGCCGCCCCCAGCACGTTGATCCACGGTGAGCGTTGCCGAACCGCCCCGGTAGGCAATGGTCACCGGCACGTTCGACGCCCGCGCGGCCGTCGACGTCCACCGCAGGTACACCCGATAGGTACCGGCCGCCCGGAGGGACGGGACGAAACGGACGCTCTTGCCGCCCTTGCCGGCGTTGTTGTCATGCAGATAGCCGGTCCCGTAGTAGCCCGCGATCGCCGAGCTGGCCGTCCAGGAGCCGGTGACCGCCGTCATCGGATCGGTGTCATCGACAGCGACGTCGGGATAGTCGAGCACGGCCATGTCCTCGAACAGCCGCGCGCGAAGCGCCGCGGGGTCGACCCCCTGCGCGTTGGCCCCGCCGTCGAGCGCGAGCTTGGCCGCGGCGCCGGCCGCCTGCCCGAGAATCATGAAAACCGGCTCCATCCGCAGCGAGCTGTAGGCGACGTGCGACGCCGACAGGCAGACCGGGACGATGAGGTTCGTGCACTGCGCGCTGTCGGGAACCATCGCCCGGTACGGCAGCCGGAACGGCGCGGGTAACGCGATCTGGATGTCGCCCTCGTTCTTCACCTGCCCACCGGCGACGAGCCGCTGGCAGTTGTGGGAGTCCCGCGAGTAGCTCGCGAACCCGACGCCGTCGGCGAGCGTGGTCTGGCCGCGACAGTCCGCCTCGGTGAGGACGTAGCGCGAACTCACCATCCGACGCGCTTCACGCACATAGAGTTGCGGCGGCCAGTTGCCGGTGGCGGTGAACTCGTCGGGTGCCAGCCCGAAGGCCGCGACCGCGGAGCGGACGTCTGAGCGCACCGCGCTGTCGTTCGCCAGGAAGTAGAGCAGGCCCTGCTGGTAGGAAGTGTGATCAGCCACGATCTGCGCACGCTGGGACCAGCTCGCGCGTGGGTACCCGTCGGCGGCGCCGACATGGTCGAACGAGAACGGCCCGGCGCTGTTTGCGTCGAACTTGCCGTTCCGCAACGCCGTGTTGTTCATGAACGCCGCGGCCTTGTCGGTGAACGGGTCGGCGTACCCGGCCGCGATCAGGCGCGGTACGAGAGCGTAGCGGCTCGGGTCATAGCCGGCCGGCCGCGGGAACGCGATCCGGTTCGGCGCCTTGGTCAGGCAGAGCCGGTAACAGTACGCCTGGACATGAGCGTCGCCGCTGCCGGTGGCCGCGAGGGCGGCCGTGGAGATCTCGGGAAGCAGCCCGCTGGTCGGGTCGCCCGCACGCCGGTACGGGTCGACCGCGGCGGTGAACTGGTTCTTGGCAAGCAGCTGCACTCCGTTGTTGGACTCGCCGTACACCGCGTTCGACTCACGGCCGATCACATAGCGCACCCCGGCGAGCGCCAGCAGGTCCCCCTCGTAGGAGGCGTCGATGAACATCTGGGCCCGTACCACGGTGCCGTCGCCGGCCACCACCGAGGTGAGCCGGGAGCCGTTGCGGCCGACGGAGGCCAGCGTCCGCCGGGTGTAGACCGGCACCTGCGCACCGGTGAGCAGGTCGGTCATGACAGCCGCGGCCACCCGAGGCTCAAAGGTGGTCTGCATCGGCGTCGTGGCTCCGAGCGGGCCGCCGTTGTAGGCGACATAGACTCTGCGGTAGAACTCGCGCGCGAAACCACCGACGGCGCCGCCCGTACCGATGTCGGTCTGGCTGAGCCCACTTGTTGTCATACCGCCGATGTGGGCGGTCGGTTCGATGATCACAACCGAGCCACCCATGCGCCGCATCTGCACGGCGGCGGCGATGCCGGCCATGGTCGCCCCATATACGCACAGATCCGCCGTTATCGGTGTGACCGCGCTGGCTGACGATGTGACGGTCAGCTCGAGGGCCGCGACCGAACCGGCGGCAGCCGCCATCCGGAGCAGATCCCGGCGGTGCGGCCCAGCGCTCATGGTCGGTCGGCGGGCCATGGATCCCCTCGTCGGTCGGTTGGCGCCGGCCGGCGCGTCGGGAAGCCGGGCTCATCGGAAAGCCGGGCGGAACGACGACGCCATGTCGAGACGGCGACGCCGGCAGCGGGCCGCCGATGCTCATGGCACTCCGTACGTCGATCTCCCAGCCGGCAGCTTGGACCTTAACGACGCGTCATTCCCGGAAGCAACGACCAGCACGTCACATGCACACACCGATCCGGCGTCCAGCAGGAGACCGCGCAGTAAATCAGCTGCCCTCCCCCGGGAGCGTCCAGGAACCGGCCGGGAACCGGACAGTGCCTGGCAGCATGGGCGCTATGGCGAACTGGAGTGAGGCTGAACGAGCCGCGCCCGAGCTGGCGGCGGCGGTCCGGGGGCGCTTCGAGGCGCACGGGCTCGCGATCCTCGCGACCGTCCGGCGCGACGGATCTCCTCGGGTGAGCGGGGTAGAGCCATTGTTCGCACTCGGCGAGCTGTGGCTCGGCATGATGCCCGGCTCCCGGAAGGGAACCGATCTGTGCGGGGATCCACGATGCGCCCTGCACAGCGCAACCACCGACAAGAACGTCACCCAAGGCGACGCAAAGATCAACGGCAGCGCGGTCGTCGTGACCGACGCCGAAAGCCTGGACGCCTACCAGGCCGCGTGGGCCGCAGCCACCGCCATGCCGGTACCCGAGCCGTTCACCCTGTTCAGGATCGACGTCACCGGCCTAAGCATGATCGGAGTCGCCGGCAAGGAGCTCGTCATCGACTTCTGGCGCGAAGGGGAGCAGCCCAGGCGAACCACCCGCACGTAGCTCTCGTCCGCCGGGACGCACGGCCGCGCCGCATGCCGCCCACAGCAGGTCGGCCACGGTCGCGAGCAGCCGGATGACGAGGGCGAGCAACGTCGCCTGGCCACGTGCGAGCACCGGCGCCAACGCAAGAATCAGGACGGCCTCGCGTACCCCCGCACCGGCCGGGACGAGCGGGACGAGGAACCCGACCGTCCAGGCGAGCGCGTACCCGCCAACCGAGAGCAGCAGCAGGCGGGGTCCGTGCACGGACGGCGCAAGATCACGCGCCAGCAGCCAGGTCGCCACGCCGTAGAGGACAAAGCCCGTCAGCAGCCAGCCGGCACCGGCCAGCACCGGGCGGACGGCAAGCGGACGCTCCAGCGGTGGCCGGCGCAGCAGACCGAACGCGAGCGCCAGCAACCTGGACAGCACCGGTGGATACAGCACCACCGCAAGCCCCGGTACCGCCAGCAGTGCCCACCCGTAGTGATCTAACGCGGTCGCCGACACGAACGGCAGGGTCACGGCCGCGGCCAGCCCGCCGCACGGAACCGCCAGCGCCAGCACGATCAGGCTCGCCGACGCGGCCTTCACCCGGGGCACACCGTAGTCCCGCGACAGCTCCATCTGCGCCAGCACCGGCCACACGCTGCCCGGGACGTACTTGCCGATCTGCCCGATGAAGAACACCCGGACGGCGGCCCGCAACGGCAGCGCCGCGCCGAGCCCGACCAGCAGCGCCCGCCAGGCAAGCACGCTCGTCCCGACCGCGAGTACGGTGACGCCCCCGGCCGCGGCGACGCTCACTACGGTCAGCTCGTCGAACGACGCCCGGACCGCGTTCCACTGACCGACCAGCGCAAGGCCGAGCAACCCGACCGCCAGCAGCAACGCCGCCCGCGTCAACCACCACCGCGGCCCTCGACGCCTGGGTTCTGGTCGGCCCAGTTCTTGTCGGCTCGGTCCTGGGTGACAGCGCCCGGCCGGTCGACCGACCCTTCTGTCAACAGAACGTACATGCCACATCTGCTCAGCGTAGCGTTGATCCGGTCAACTCCGACAACATCATCATAGCGTCACGACAGCAAACAACATGATGCTATGATGCGTACCACAGTGACTCTTGACCTGGATGTCGCGATGGCTCTCCGGGAAGTGGTTCGTGAACGGGCCATATCCTTCAAGAAGGCCCTGAACGCACTCGTCCGCGCCGGTCTGGCGAGTAGACGCCAGGACGTTCCGGTCTATCGGCTACCCACTCGGTCGCTCGGGCTACGACCGGATGTCGACCTCGACAAGGCACTGCGGCTAAGTACCGAACTCGAGGACGCAGAGATCATCAGCAGGCTTGAGCTCCGTAAGAGCACCCTGCGATAGGGGCGTGGATCAAGGAGTGGAGTTGGGGTGCGTGCATCGCAAGGCGGCGGAGGAAGGCGCCCTGGTGCT
>NZ_CAKJTM010000009.1:30448-39157 GCF_917627345.1 Protofrankia sp. CiP3
GCTGTAGCGGGTTGCTGCCGGCGACGGGGTTTTTGCGGCCGGGGGTGTACGGATACCCCTGTCGGGTACCCGTACACCCCCGGACTCACCGACACCCCAAGGGGTGGTGTGGAGAGCTCAGAGCTGGCCGGCAGCGCTTTCCTCCTCGGTGGCCGCGGCCTCCTCGGCAAGGCCGGACGCGCGCCCCGCGACCATCTCGACGACCTTGCGGGCGAGCTCCTGGGCGGACAGGCCGATGTCAGCCATGACCTCCGGGCGCTTGCCCTGGTCGAGGAAGGTCTGCGGGATGCCGAAGTCGCGCAGCGGTACGTCGACGTCGGCGTCACGCAGCAGCTGCGCGAAGGTCGACCCGACCCCGCCGACCCGGCCGTTGTCCTCGACCGTGACCACGAGCGAATGCATCCGGGCGAGGTCCACGAGCACCGGATCCAGTGGCTTGACCCACCGCGGGTCGACGACGGTGATCCCGATACCGTGGCTCGCGACCCGCTCGGCGACCTGCAGGCAGGTACTCGCCATCGCACCCACCGCTACCAGGAGAACCTCCCGCGACGGTGTCGCCTCGGGCGAGCGGTAGAGGATGTCGACCGACCCAACCCGCTCGATCGCGGGGATGTCTGGGTTGATCTTGCCCTTGGCGAAGCGCACCACCGACGGCCCGTCGGAGATCGCCAGCGCCTCGCGGAGCTCGGCCCGCAGCGTGGGCTCGTCCCGCGGCGCGGCCAGTGCCAGCCCGGGTACGAGCTGCAGAAAGGACATGTCCCACATGCCGTTGTGGGATGGCCCGTCCTCACCGGTGACACCGGCCCGGTCCAGGACAAAGGTGACCGGCAGCCGGTGCATGGCGACGTCCATCAGCACCTGGTCGAAGGCTCGGTTGAGGAATGTCGCGTAGACGCACACCACCGGCTTGAGGCCGCCCATGGCCAGGCCCGCGGCGGAGGTGACCGCATGCTGCTCGGCGATACCGACGTCGAACACGCGGTCGGGAAAGGCCGTGGCGAACTTCTGCAGACCGACCGGCTGCAGCATGGCCGCGGTGAGGGTGACGACGTCCGGACGCTCATGGCCGATCTGGACGATCTCATCGGAGAAGACGCCCGTCCAGCTGGCGCCGCCGCCGCTGCCGGCCGTGGCCGGCTTGCCTGTACTCGGGTCGATGACCCCGACCGCGTGGAAACAGTCGGCGTCATCCTGCTCGGCGGCTGGATAGCCGAAGCCCTTGCGGGTCACACAGTGGACGATCACCGGCCCACCGAAGTCACGGGCCCGCCGCAGCGCCGACTCGACCGCGTGGACGTCGTGCCCGTCCACCGGCCCCACGTACTTCAGGCCGAGGTCCTCGAACATGCCCTGGGGCTGGACGACGTCCTTGATGCCCTTCTTGATCCCATGCAGGGCGTCGTAGAGCGGCGCACCGACCAGCGGGGTACGGCCCAGCACCTGCTTGACGACGTCGAGGACCTGCTCGTACTCGGGCGCGAGCCGCAGGGCAGCCAGATGATCGGCCAGCCCACCGATGGTCGGGGCGTAGGAGCGCCCGTTGTCGTTGACGACCACGATCACCGGGCGGTCCGCGGCCGCGATGTTGTTCAACGCTTCCCAGCACATGCCGCCGGTCAACGCGCCGTCGCCCACAACGGCGACGACCGCGCGGGACTCACCACGCAGCGCGTACGCCCGGGCCAGCCCATCGGCGTAGGACAGGGCTGTCGAGGCGTGCGAGTTCTCGATGATGTCGTGCGGTGACTCGGCCTGGCTGGGATACCCGGACAGGCCACCCCGCTGCCGCAGGTCCGCGAACGCGTCCGCGCGGCCGGTCAGGATCTTGTGAACATAGGACTGGTGGCCGGTGTCCCACAGGATCCGGTCATGGGGCGAGTCGAACACCCGGTGGATCGCGATGGTCAGCTCGACGGCGCCGAGGTTCGGCCCGAGATGACCACCTGTGCGCGCCACCGCGTGAATAAGAAAGTCGCGGATCTCCGCCGCCAGCGCGGGAAGATCGTCGACTGCCAGTCTCTTCAGATCGTGCGGATTGCGAACGGTCGACAGAAGCGACACCGACACTTCCTCTCCGTGCACTTCCTCCCCCTTTTTGAGGGGATCGGCCCCGGACGCCGCTCAGTCTACGCAGGTCAGAGGATCAGTCGCGGTCGCGGATTGGACATGTGAACACGTCGCAAACAGGTAGCAAGAAGGCCAGTCGACGCTTACGATGCGTGGTTTGCCCATGAGTATCCGGCCCATCCAGCGGCGCCGGGACACATGCGTGTCCTCCCGCCGGGCGTGTCCGGACGCGGGCTCCCCCGGTGTGCCGTCAGACCGGCCCGTGCAGTAACGCCACGCATTCGACGTGGGCGGTCATCGGGAACAGATCGAACGCCCGCAGCTCCACCAGGGAGTAGCCCTGCGCGACGGCCACCGCGAGATCCCGGCCCAGCGAGGCGGGATCACAGGCCACGTACACGACCGCCCGGGGGCCGGGCGCAAGCAGTTCGCGCATCACAGCGGTGCCCGCGCCCGCCCGGGGCGGATCGAGGACGACGATGTCAGCGCCGGTACCGGCCAGCCCGCGCAGGGAGCCGGGCGAAACCCGGACGCCCCGTAACGACACCTGCGGGAGGTCCGCGAGGCTGCGCGCGGCGGAGGCCACCGCGCGCGGGTCGGACTCCATCGCCACCACGAGACCGCCGGGACCGACGGCTTCGGCAAGCGCGGCGGTGAACAGGCCCGCACCCGCGTACAGGTCGAGCGCCCGTTCCCCGGCGCGCGGCGCCAGGCCGGTCAGGACCGCGTCCACCAGCGCCTCGGGCGCACCCGGGTGGACCTGCCAGAACACCCCGGGAGCCAGGATGAACCGGCGCCCGCGTACCACCTCGACGATCTCGGTGTCGGCACCGTCGGCAGAAAAACCAGCGGCACGGGCCTCCGATGTGATAATCGTGCTGCCGCTCGACACGCTCGCGGCCACGTCGATCTCAGGCCCGGCAGTGCCATCGGTCGTGTCCGCGCCGGCCGCCGGGAAGGTCCGACCGGCGACGGCGGCGCGCACGAGCGGGTGCGCTATCCGGCAGTCCGCCGCCGCGACAGTCTCGTGCGAGCGGTGCCCGCGCAGGGCGACCTCGCCCTGCTCCGTCAGCGTGTAACGCATCCGGGTGCGCCAGCCCAGGCCGTCGGGCAGCGCGCCGGGCGGCGGATCCAGCGCCTCGACCTCCACCGGCCAGTCGAGCCCGGCCAGCCGGCGCAGCTGCTCCCGGACCACCTCGGCTTTGAAGCGACGCTGGGCGGCAACGGAGGTGTGCTGCCAGTCGCATCCGCCGCAACGGCCGGGCCCGGCATGCGGGCACGGCGCGGTCACCCTGTCCGCCGACGGCCGCAGGACCTCGACGGCGTCAGCCCGCCAGTACCGGTCGTGCGAGGTGTCGGTCAGGCAGGCCCGGACCCGTTCACCCGGCAGCGTGTGCCGGACGAAGACGACCCGGCCGTGGTGGCGGGCCACGCACATCCCGCCGTGCGCGACAGGCCCGATGTCAAGCTCGACAACCCGCGCGGATTCTCCGGCGGCCCGCTCGGGGACGCCCGGCCGGGGGCGGTGACCGCTCACCGCCGGGTCGCTTCGGCGTCCGTGCCGTCAGCCGGCGCCGCGGCCGACGGCTGAGCCGCCGCCCGACCGGCTCGCCCGGCTCGCCCAGCAGCCTGGGCGGGGGTGGCCGAGCCGGTGGCTCGCCGTACCGCCCCCGGCGCGATCCGGTCCAGGCGCCGGCCTGCCTGTTCCGAGGAGACGAGCTGCCACGGGACGCTGGTGACCATCACCCCTGGCTGGAAGAGCAGCCTCGCCTTCAGCCGCAGCGCGCTCTGGTTGTGGAGGAGCTGTTCCCACCAGTGCCCGACCACATACTCGGGGATGAACACGGCGACCACGTCGCGCGGGCTCTCCCGCCGGATACCGGCGACATAGTCCAGCACCGGTCGGGTGATCTCGCGATAGGGCGAGGCAAGTTCGACCAGGTCGATGCCGATGGCCCGCTCCTCCCAGGCCTGGCGGACCCGGCCGGACTCGGCCGGGTCGACCGCCACGGTGAGCCCGACCAGGGTGTGGGGCCGCGTGGCCTTGGCGTAGGCCAGGGCTCGCAGCGTCGGTTCGTGGATCTTGCTGACCAGCACCACCGCGTGCACCCTGGAGGGCAGCGTCGGCGGCCCCGGCTCGGGCTGCAGCTCCTGAGCCACCCGGTCGTAGTGCCGGTGGATCGCCCGCATCATCACAAAAATCACCGGCATGGCGACGCAGACGATCCATGCGCCGCGGGTGAACTTCGTGGCCAGCACCACGAGAAGCACGACAGCGGTCACGCAGGCGCCGACGAAGTTGATCGCCTGTGAACGCCGGATGCGGCGGCGGAGCACCGGATCGACGGCGTCCGGATGATCGCTGTTCAAGATGTCCTGCCAGTGCCGCACCATGCCGGTCTGGCTGCACACGAACGACACGAACACACCGATGATGTACAGCTGAATGAGCCGGGTCACCTCGGCGTCGAACGCGACGATCAGAAGAACGGCGAGAGCGGCGAGCGTGATGATCCCATTGCTGAAAGCAAGACGATCACCACGGGTGTGCAGCTGACGCGGCAGATACCCGTCCCTGGCGAGGATCGACCCAAGCACCGGAAACCCGTTGAAGGCGGTGTTCGCGGCCAGCACAAGGATCAGGGCCGTGACGACGGCGACGTAGAGGAAGCCGAACGACCCGTCCCCGAAAACCGCGGCGGCCACCTGCGCGATGACCGTACGCTGCGTTGCGGCTACGGCCCCGTTCGCGCCCACGAGATTGGCCGGGTTCTCCGCCACGTGGACATGCGAGATCATCGCCAGGATGGTGACGCCACTGAACATGGTGACCGCTATCAGTCCCATGGCCAGCAGCGTCGTCGCCGCGTTGCGGCTCTTGGGCGGGCGGAACGCGGGGACCCCGTTACTGATCGCCTCCACGCCGGTGAGCGCCGTACAGCCGGACGAGAACGCCCGCAACGCCAGGAACACGGTGGCAAGACCGCCGAACGCGGACTCGGCGTGCACCTGGTAACTCGCGCTCTCGGCACGGGGCGGATGCCCGACCACGGTCTGCAACAGCCCGACGGCGACCATCAGCAGGACGCCGACGACAAAGCCGTAGGTCGGGACGGCGAACGCCGTACCCGACTCCCGGACACCGCGCAGATTCACGATCGTCAGCACGACGATCAGCACCACGGCGAGAAGCACCTTGTGCCCGGCCAGGCTGGTCGCGGCTGACGTGAGGTTCGCGACCCCGGCGGCGACCGACACGGCGACCGTGAGGATGTAGTCGACGAGCAGCGCGCTCGCGGCCGTGAGGCCGACCCGCGGCCCCAGGTTCGTCATCGCGATCTCGTACGCGCCGCCACCGGTGGGGTACGCGCGCACGTTCTGCCGGTAAGAGGCGACGACGGTCAGCAACACCACGACGACCGTGGCGGCCACCCACGGCGCAAGGTGGTAGAAAGCCAGACCGCCGAGTGACAGAACGAGCAGGATTTCCTCGGTGGCGTACGCCACCGAGGACAGCGGATCACTGCCGAAGACAGGCAGGGCGATCCGCTTGGGCAGCAACGTCTCGCCGAGTTTGTCGCTCCCGAGAGGGCGACCGACGAAGCCGCGCTTGAGGCGGTCCGTGAGCCTCACGCGGCGATGCTACCGACTGGTGTGACCAGCATCGCATCGCTGTGAGATGTCCGATACCTCCGCCGATGGACTCCGTCCACGCATCGACCGGGGCGACTGCGCGGGACTACGCTCTGCGGCGTGCATGTGGTGATCCTCGGTTGCGGTCGAGTCGGTTCGGCGCTCGCCCGCAGCGTCGACCGGTATGGCCACAGCGTCTCCATCATCGACCAGGACCCGGACGCCTTCACCCGGCTGCCCGCGGACTTCAGCGGCCGGATGGTCACCGGGGTCGGTTTCGACCGGGGCACCCTGATCGAGGCCGGCATCCGGGACGCGGCGGCGTTCGCCGCGGTTTCCAGCGGCGACAACTCCAACATCATCGCGGCCAGGATCGCGCGGGAGATGTTCGGCGTGACCAGCGTCGTCGCCCGCATCTACGATCCCCGCCGGGCTGAGGTGTACGAACGGCTCGGTATTCCCACGGTCGCCACCGTACGGTGGACCCGCGACCAGATCCTGCGCCGGCTCGTCCCGGATGCCATAACGCCGGAGTGGACGGACACATCCGGCACGATCCTGCTGTCAGAGATGACGCCCTCCATATCATGGGTGGGGCTGCGCGTCTCCACGCTTGAGGGTGCCGCGGGTGTCCGGGTCGCCTGTGTCACCCGTTTCGGCGAAGGCCTGCTTCCCGATCCCCGTACCCTCATCCAGGACGGCGACACGCTGCACATCGCCTTTCCCAAAGCACGGGCGGCGCAGGTGGAAGCTGTGCTGCGGTCCGGTCCGAAGGAAGGTCCACCCGCATGAGGCCACGTCGGATCGCCATCGCCGGAGCTGGCAAGGTCGGCCGTTCCATCGCCGCCGAACTGATCGACAACGGCTCCGAGGTCATGCTGATCGAACGTGACCCGCGCAAGATACGCACAGGCGCGCTCCCGCGTGCCAACTGGCTGCTGGCGGACGCATGTGAGCTGGCCTCCCTGGAGAGCGCCAACCTCCAGGAGTGCGCGGTGATGGTCGCCGCGACCGGGGACGACAAGGTCAACCTGGTCGTGTCGCTGCTGGCGAAGACCGAGTTCGGGGTGCCGCGGGTGGTGGCACGTGTCAACCATCCGAACAACGAGTGGCTGTTCACCGAAGCGTGGGGCGTGGACGTGGCCGTGTCCACCCCACGGCTGCTGACCGCCCTGGTCGAGGAGGCGGTGAGCGTCGGCGACCTCGTCCGCCTGATGCGCTTCATGCAGGGCAACGCCTCGCTGGTGGAGCTGACCCTGGCCGAGGATTCGCCGGTGATCGGGAGGCCCATCGCGCAGATTGCGCTCCCCGCTGACGCGGCGCTGGTGGCGATCCTGCGCGACGGGCGGGTCGTCCTGCCCTCCCCCGACGCCACGCTAGAAGAAGGCGATGAGGTGCTCGCCGTGGTGACAGCCGGCGCAGACGTCGAGGAGGCCCTCAGCGAGGCTCTGGGCGGGACGCCGGTGGACTCGCCACCACCGGCGCGGTGACCTGAAGGCCGGCGGAGCAGTCACGCTCGTCCACGGCAGCCTGGCTCGGCGCGAGCCGCCGCACGATGGCGAAGGTCGCTATGATCGCGACGCCGAACAGCGGAAGCCCCAGGGCGATGTTGGCCGCGGCCAGCCATCCCGTCTGACCGGCCAGGTAGAGCACACCCTGGATGACGAACCGGAGACCGAAAACAACGATCCACACCAGCGTCGCCCGGATGGCGGCCCGGCGCAGGTGGCTGTGCTGACGCCAGTCGGCGTACCGGGCATCCATCGCGGCCAGCACGAAACCCGCGAGCGGCCTGCGCACCAGCAACGACAGCAGGCCGACTCCGGCGAAAACGGCGTTCTTCACGATACTGGGCAGGAAGAAGCCCTCGGCGCTGTGCGTCCGGGAGGCGACGAACGCGGCGAACCCCACCGCGAACAGACCGGAGAACGCCTGGCGCGCGGGTTCGCGGCGGACGACCCGCAGCGCGACGAGGGCCGCCGCCGTCGCCACGGCGAACACGATGCCCGCGGTCAGCCCGGCCCCGGCGTTGACCGCGACGAAAGCGACCGTGGGGATCGCACTGTCGACCATCCCGCGTGGGCCGCCCATGGCCTCGGCAAAGGACATCGGGGGCCGCTGCCCGGCGGCCGGCGCGACCTGCTGGTCGTCGGTCGGGAGGCTCACGCGCTCGCGGACGACGCGGGCAGCAGCTCGTATCGCGGGTTGAAGATGGTGGTACGGCTGTCCTGATTCATGACCATCCCAGCTGCTTTCACCGTGCGTCCCGTCTGAATCCCCGGTATGTGCTTCCGGCCCAGAAACACCAGGGTGACGGTACCGGTGCCGTCGTAGATGTCCGCCTCGAGGCTCTGCGCTCCAGCATGACTCCGTAAGGTAACCGAACGGATCGAACCGACGACGCACACCTCCTGCCGCTCGTGACACTCACCCATGGGGATGGCCCCGGCCGCCTCGACCGTCCGCTGCAGGTCCTCCGCTTCCAACACCTGATCATCCGCGTTCAGCCGGTGGACGACCCGCCCCCACCAACCGCCTCGGTCTCCCACGGCTCCTCCGGTTGAACTCGAGCATGCACGGAACTGGGTTAAGAGCGCCCGAAAATATGAGGACGCGGCGTCGCGGGGCTGGGGCACGCAACACAGGCAACATCGGGGTAACGAACCGACGCGCCCCAGTGTGCCCGCCCGGCAGCCCGGCCTCCACACTTGCGCGGGTTTCCGGCCCAGGGCCCCGGCCGCTGTGCTCACGCGTGCCTCGGTGCTCACGCATGCCTCAACCACTCGTCGCGCGACACGTCATGACCGAAAGACAGCGATACCAGCGGCGTGAAGCCACCAGCGCTCCGTGCGGGCGTCAGCTACGACGGGCTGGTGAGCGATGGCATACCCACGCTGATGACTGCCGGTGGCAGTCTGCGCATCGCCGGCTCCGGTGGGCACCGTGTCAGGCGCGTCGACCCGGCTGGGCGTATCAGTACCGTCATACCGTAACCGAGCCGACCTT
>NZ_CAKJTM010000009.1:39603-43599 GCF_917627345.1 Protofrankia sp. CiP3
TTAGCCGACCTCCGCTATCCGCACGCCGGGGGAGGGCATCCGGGCCGCCGTCCGCCCGACCGCGGGCGTGGTGTCGTACGGGCCCGCCGCCACCTCCTCCGCGGGGTCGGGCGAAGCGTGCGGGTCGGTGACCTCTTTCGGCAGCTTCAGCGGCAGCGGATCACGCAGGGGCATCGCCTGGTCACCACGCACCACCACAAGCTGGCGCAACGCTTCGGTCAGCAACGGCGCGGCCTGTGGATCGAGCGCGCCGTAGCCGGTGAGGACGATCCGCAGGAACCAGCGCGGACCGTCGATCCCCATCATCCTGCCGGGCATGAACTCATCGGCCGCGCCGGTCGGCAGCCGGAGCCGCAGCTCCTTCCCATACGGTCCGCCGCCCTCCTCGGCCGCGCCCGGTCCCGCTCCCAGGGAGTCGGCGATCTCGGCGCGCACGTCGTTCCACAGACCGGTGCTTTTCGGCGCGGCGAAGGCCGCGAGCTCCATCGCGCTCTGGCCGTCCGTGAGAGTCACCGTCAGCAGCTGGCCAGATGTCTGATCGACCTGGAACTGCATCTGGATCCCGTCGACCACGGGGATACGCAGG
This sequence comes from Protofrankia sp. CiP3, assembly GCF_917627345.1. NCBI lineage: Bacteria > Bacillati > Actinomycetota > Actinomycetes > Frankiales > Frankiaceae > Protofrankia > Protofrankia sp. CiP3. The sequence continues at coordinate 40,190 of NZ_CAKJTM010000009.1, forward strand.
GAGCCCAGGTCGAGACGCCGAACACGATCGTCCGGAGCGTCGTCGACGTCATACGGACCGTCCAGGGCACCCGCGGTGCCCTCCTCCTCGGCATCGAGGACCTCATCCCGGCCATGGTGTTCCTGCGCGCCCAAGGCACCTCGACCACCGCGTCTACGACCGCGCCGGAACATTTCAACCACTTCCTGTTATCACGATGAGCTCCTTGCGCGTGCTGGCCGGCAACGATGGCGGATATGGGGCGGGTGTGGGTAAGCACTTCACCGGCCCCGGTCAGCTAAGATCACCGGTCGTCGCGAACCCACCGGTCGATCCGAACCCGCCGGTGCCCCTCGCCGTCCCGGGCAGTTCGGCGACCTCACGGAACGCCGCGTGCTCCACCCGCTGGACGACAAGCTGCGCGATCCGGTCGCCACGGCGCAGCTGGACCGATGCGCGCAGGTCGGTGTTGACAAGCAGAACCTTGATCTCACCACGGTAACCGGCGTCGACAGTACCTGGCGCATTCACGATGGACACGCCATGACGAGCGGCGAGTCCGCTGCGCGGATGCACGAACGCCGCGTAGCCCTCGGGCAGCGCGATGGCGATCCCCGTTCCGATCATGGCACGTTCGCCGGGGGCGAGAGTGACGTCGCGGGCCGCCACGAGGTCCGCGCCGGCATCGCCGTCATGTGCGTAGGCGGGCAGCGGAAGATCCGGATCAAGCCGCCGCACCAGCACTCCCAGCCGGCGTGATCCAGGGCTGGCCGGCTGTGCTGTGAGATCGTCCGTGGCGGTCATGAGTCTCCGATCGCTCCTCGCGAATACGGGCCGAGGCCGGTAACCGGCACGGTCGACGGTGCCCGGCGGAACACGCCGAAGACTAGGGTGTGCCGGCTGGCCCGTCATCGGCGCCCTCACCGGCGCCCGCCCCGATGGGGGGCCAGCTCCCAGCGAAAGATCAGTTACCGACGGGCGCGGGCGGCTCCTGACACAGTGGATACTGACCGACATGCGGTACGAGGAACGGCTGGCGGTACCTCGGCTCTGGTACGTCTGGGCCGCTGTCTGCGCGGGCGCCTTCGGCAGTTACTTCACCGTCTACGCGGACTCCGCGCTGGCTCGGCTGATGGCCTACAGCGCCATGTTCGCCGCGCTGGCGGCGGCGCTGTGGCTGCTCGGGCGGCCCCGGCTGGCCGTGACCGACACGGCGGTGCGCGCGGCCGCCAGGACGATCAGCAGAGACGCCGTCCACGGCTGCGTCGCCTGCACCGACATCCGCACCGTGCTTACCCCGGGGATGTTTGCCCTGACCAGACCATGGATACGGACGGGCGTCCGAGTCGACACCGCGACCGGCGCATGGGTGCTGTCCAGCAGGCATCCCGACGAACTGGCTATGGCGATCAATGTCCCGGTCACGCGCTGAACCGCGGATCTCGCTCCCCCGCGGGCCGCGCTCCACAGATGACGGAGGTGCGATAGTGGCACGGTCGGTATCGAAGATTGGCTGGAAGATCGTGGGAGGCGCGGCAGGTGCCGCGGCCGGCTCGGCGGCGAGCAGGACCGCCACCGTGGCGTACCGGAAAATCCGCAAAGCCGACCCGCCGGCCAGTCCGGCGCATCCCGAGACGGCCTGGGCGGACGCGATCGGCTGGGCGGTGCTGTCCGGGGTGGCGATCGGCCTCGGGCGGCTCACCGCCGAGCGGGTGGCCGCCCGCTGGTGGGTGAAGACGACTGGGTCACTGCCACCGGGCATGCACGACGGTGACTGACCCAGGACCGGCCGTCATGGCGGCGGTGGAGACCTTTGACTCGATCAGCCCGGTTACCGGCGCGACGATCGCGACGTTCCCCGCGCACAGCGCCGACGAGGTGCGCGCCGTGGTCGAACACGCGCGCACCGCCACCCAATGGTGGGCCGGCCTCGGCTTCGACGGTCGCCGCACGCGCCTGCTGGCCTGGAAGAGGGCGCTCTACGACTCCCTTGACGAGCTCGCGGACCTGGTCCACCAGGAGAACGGCAAAACCGTCGACGAGGCCGTCCTGGAGATCGGTACGCATCTTGACATCCTCGCCTGGACGGCTGCCCATGCCGGGCGCGTCCTGGGCACGCGCCGGGTGCCGCGGGGCCTGCTCACCGCGAACCAGGCCGCCTCCGTGACCTACCAGCCTTACGGGGTCGTCGGCGTCATCGGGACCTGGAACTGGCCCGTCTACACCCCGGGTGGGGCCATCGTGTCGGCACTCGCCGCCGGCAACTGCGTCGTCTACAAACCCAGTGAGCTGACACCCGCGGTCGGACGGTTCATCGTGGAGAAGTTCGCCGCCGCGGTCGGCGAGCATCCGGTACTCCGCATGGTCACCGGCCGCTCGTCCACCGGCGCCGCGCTGTGCTCGGCCGGCGTGGACAAGCTCTCGTTCGTCGGTGCCCCGGCCACCGGCCGGGCCGTGATGGCCCAGTGCGCGAAGACGCTCACCCCGGTCGTGCTGGAACTGGGCGGCAAGGACGCGATGATCGTAGCGGACGACGCCGATCTCGACGCGGCCGTCGACGGCGCGCTGTGGCTCGGGATCGGCAACTCCGGCCAGACCTGTATCGCCACTGAACGGATCTTCGTGACCGACGGTGTCTACGATGCCTTCCTCGCAAAGCTGATCATCCAGGCGAAGAAAATCACGGCGGGCGCCGGGAAACCGTCCGGGTACGGCCCGATGGTCCTCGACAGCCAGATCGAGCTCATCCAGTGCCACCTTCGCGACGCGCTGGCGCGAGGCGGGCGTGCCGTGGTCGGTGGTCCCGAATCGGTCCGCCCACCGTTCGTCGATCCGATCGTGCTGGTCGACGTGCCAGACGACGCCCTGGCGATGACCGAGGAGACCTTCGGGCCGACCCTGGTGGTGACCCGGGTGCGTGACATCGACGAGGCCGTGGCCAGAGCCAACAGCAGCGTCTTCGGGCTTGGCGCGTCGGTGTTCTCCCGCCGCCGCGGGCGGGAGATCGCCGGCCGGCTGCGGGTGGGCATGGTCTCGGTCAACGATGTCATGCTCTTCACCGCGGTCGCCGGCCTGCCGTTCGGCGGCGTCGGGCACTCCGGGTTCGGACGGGTACAGGGCGCGGATGGCCTGCGCGAGTTCGCCTGGCCGAAGGCGATGACCGTGCGGCAGATCGCCTCGCCGGTCAACCCGGTCTCGTTCTTCCGAAAACCGTCGGCGATGCGGCGGTACCGGGCGCTCACACGGATACTGCACGGGCAGCGAGCCAAGGCGAACACCGAAAGTAACCGAGAGTAACAACACTGGGTGACCGGAACGACCCGCGCACATGTGTCCGGCGGCACGGGCGGCGGCCGGCTCCGTAGGGCACGATGAGGTGGGGATGCTCCCCAGCGGCGACCGTGTCCGCGGTAACACGCCCATGGTGGGCC
>NZ_CAKJTM010000009.1:43863-50747 GCF_917627345.1 Protofrankia sp. CiP3
GAGTCGACCATCTGGCCGGGCGCGGTGCTGCGCGCCGACTACGGGGAGATCCGTATCGGCGCCCGGACCTCGGTACAGGACGGCACCGTCGTGCACTCGACCGCCACGCTGCCCACGATCATCGGCGACGACTGCGTCATCGGGCACATCGCGCATCTGGAGGGCTGCGTCATCGAGAACGGGTCTCTGGTCGGCTCCGGCTCGATCGTCCTGCACCAGGCCGTGGTCGGCGCCGGCGCGCTGGTCGGCGCGCAGGCGCTTGTCGGTAACAACGTGCGGGTACCGCCCCGGGCACTGGCCATCGGCGTACCAGCGAAGATCCGCCCAGACGCGGTGCCGGAGAACGCCTTCGCGGCCGGGGCCGCGATGTACACCGCGAACGGCAAGCGGTACCGCGAGGAGCTCCGCCGCATCGACTGACTGAGCCAGGCCGCGCGGGCAGACTGGTCAGTCGCTGTCGGCGGGCGGATCCGCGGCGAGCAGGTCGTGCAGCGCATCGAACAGCCCCGGCGGGGCCGCGATGGTGAGGTCGTTCGACACCGGCCGGCCGTGCAGACCACCGACGCGCAGACCGGCCTCGGTGGCGATCAGCCCCCCGGCCGCATGATCCCAGGGATGCAGGCCGCGCTCGTAGTAGGCGTCCACGAGGCCGGCCGCGGCCGCGCCGAGGTCGAGTGAGGCCGCGCCCATCCGCCGGATGTCCCGCACCCGCGGCAGTACCCGGGTCAGCACCGTGACCTGGCTGGCCCGCCGCTCGACCGTGTAGCCGAACCCGGTCGCCACCAGCGCGCGGGACAGGTCGGTGACGGTCGAGCCCGCGAGCGCGGCTCCGTTACGGGCCGAGCCTTCGCCGAGCGCCGCCGTGTAGGTGACGCCCATGGCCGGAGCGTGCACGACCCCGGCCACCACCGTCCCGTCGATCTCAGCCGCGATCGACACCGCCCAGTTCGGCAGGCTGTAGAGGAAGTTCACGGTGCCGTCCAGCGGGTCGACGATCCAGCGCACGCCACTGGTGCCGACGTCGTCGGCGCCCTCCTCACCGAGGAGGCCGTCGCCGGGGCGCGCCTCGCGCAGCCTGCGCCCGACCAGCTCCTCGGATGCCCGGTCGAGCGCGGTGACGACGTCTGTGGGGGACGACTTGGTCGACTCGGCCGCCACCGTGCCCGCTCGTCCTCGCAGCAGGAGGTCACCGGCCTCCTGGGCGAGCGCGAGCGCGAGCGCGAGCAGCTCCAGCGGTCGCGGGCCGCCGGGCGTCACGCCGTCAGGCATCGATGCGGAGGTCCCCGTCGAAGGCATCGGATCGCCGGCATAGCGCGTGGTGTCAGGCACGGGCTTCATCCTGCCAACCCACCGGTGCCAGCCGGGACGGTGCCCGCCAGGACGGTGAAAAACCGCGGCTTGCGGGCACCGCGAGTCCCGCCGTCCCCGGCCCGTAGGATCGTTACCTGTGGTGACAGAAGAAGGCAGAAACCAACTGGATCCGGGCCAGCGGGAAGATCCGGCGCAACGGCGGCAGGCCGTCCCGGACCGGCCGTCCCTCGACGGGATCGAGCAACGCTGGTCGGCCGCATGGCACGAGCAGGCGACCTATCGATTCGACCGGACCGCCGACCGGGCGCGGGTCTTCGCGATCGACACGCCACCGCCGACCGTCTCCGGGTCGCTGCACGTAGGTCATGTCTTCTCCTACACGCACACCGACGTCATCGCCCGGTACCAGCGGATGCGCGGCCGTGAGGTCTTCTACCCGATGGGCTTCGACGACAACGGGCTGCCGACCGAACGCCGGGTGCAGAACCACTTCGGCATCCGCTGTGACCCGTCGCTGCCCTACGACCCGGGCTACACCCCGCCGGACAAGCCCGGCAAGGAGCAGGTCCCGGTCAGCCGCCGCAACTTCGTGGAGCTGTGCGAACGGCTGACGATCGAGGACGAGAAGGTCTACGAGGAGCTGTGGCGGCGGCTCGGCCTGTCGGTGGACTGGTCGATGACCTACGCGACGATCGACACCCGCTCCCGCGCCGTCGCCCAGCGGGCCTTCCTGCGCAACCTCGCTCGTGGCGAGGCCTATCTCGCGCAGGCGCCGACGCTGTGGGACGTGACCTTCCGGACAGCGGTCGCACAGGCGGAGCTGGAGGACCGTGACCGCCCAGGCGCATACCACACGCTCGCGTTCGCCCGCGCAAGTGGCCAGGACGCCCCGGCCGGCGGCCCGGCGGTGCTCATCGAAACCACCCGGCCGGAGCTGCTGGCCGCGTGTGTCGCCCTGGTCGCGCATCCGGACGACGAGCGCTACCAGCCGCTGTTCGGCTCGTCAGTGCGCACTCCCCTGTTCGATGTCGAGGTGCCGGTGCTCGCGCACCGGCTCGCCGACCCCGAGAAGGGGTCCGGCATCGCGATGATCTGCACCTTCGGTGACCTGACGGACGTCACCTGGTGGCGGGAGCTTCAGCTGCCCGCCCGGGCGGTCATCGGCCGGGATGGCCGGCTGCTCGCCGACCCGCCCGACGCGATCGTGTCGGAGACGGGCCGGGCACACTACGCCAAGCTGGCCGGGCGTACCGTCAACAGCGCGCGCGAGCAGACCGTCGCGCTCCTGCGGGCCAGCGGAGCGCTGCTGGGAGAACCGCGCCCGATCACCCATCCGGTGAAGTTCTACGAAAAGGGCGACCGCCCGCTGGAAATCGTCACAACCCGCCAGTGGTACATCCGCAACGGTGGACGGGACGAGACCCTGCGGGCGGCGCTACGTGCCCGCGGCAGTGAACTGCACTGGCATCCCGCGCATATGCGCGTTCGCTACGAGAACTGGGTGGATGGGCTCACCGGGGACTGGCTGATCAGCCGGCAGCGCTTCTTCGGCGTGCCGTTCCCGGTCTGGTACCCGCTGGGCCCCGACGGCCTGCCCCGGCACGACCAGCCGATCGTGCCCGACGAGGCCACGCTTCCGGTCGACCCGTCCAGCGACACACCACCTGGCTTCACCGAGGCCCAACGTGGAGTTCCCGGTGGTTTCGCCGCTGACCCGGATGTGATGGACACCTGGGCCACCTCGTCGCTCACCCCGCAGATCGCCGCCGGCTGGGGCAGCGACGACGACCTGTTCGCACGGGTGTTCCCGATGGATCTGCGGCCGCAGGCGCATGAGATCATCCGCACCTGGCTGTTTTCGACGGTGCTGCGCAGCCATACCGAGTTCGGCACACTGCCCTGGACGAACGCGGCCATCTCCGGCTGGATTCTCGACCCGGACCGCAAGAAGATGTCGAAATCCAAGGGAAACGTCGTCACGCCGCTGGACCTGCTCGAACAGCACGGTTCGGACGCGGTGCGGTACTGGGCGGCATCCGGGCGTCCGGGTACTGATACCGCCTTTGATGTCGGGCAGATGAAAATCGGGCGACGCCTCGCCATCAAGCTGCTCAACGCGAGCCGGTTCACCCTGGGGCTCGGTGTGGTCGAGGACCCGGGCGCGATCAGCGAATCACTCGACCGAGCGCTGCTGGCGACGCTCGCGGATGTCGTCGACGCGGCCTCTACCGCATTGGACGGCTACGACTACACCCGTGCCCTGGAACTGACCGAATCGTTCTTCTGGCGGTTCTGCGACGACTACGTCGAGCTTGTCAAAGGACGCGCGTACGGAGCGTTCGGCGTAGCGGGCTCGGCATCCGCCCGAGCCACGCTCGCTGTCGCGCTGTCCACGGTCCTGTCACTGTTCGCGCCCTTCCTCCCGTTCGTCACCGAAGAGGTCTGGTCCTGGTGGAAACCCGGTTCGGTGCACCGCGCCCGCTGGCCAGAAGCCGGTGAGCTGCGCAAGTTCGCCGACAACGGCGACCCTCGCCAGCTCGAGGCGGTCAGCGGCGCGCTCACGGCGATCCGGCGGTCGAAATCGACGGCCAAGGTCTCGATGAAGGCCGCGGTGGCCTCCGCCCAGGTCAGCGGTGACGCCGATCTGCTGGCCCTGGTGGCGGCGGCCGCCGCCGATCTGCGCAGCGCAGGGAGCATCACGGACCTGAGCTTCGTCGAAGGTGCGGGTGATGTGGCCGTCGACGTCGTCCTGGCCTGACCCCGGTACAAGGGCCTGACCGGGTGGCATCGGTCGCGACGAAGGCGCTGCAGTCGGTGGCGCTCGGCCTTCTGGGGCCCTGGCCATGCGACGAGCGGGGGCCGCCAGCCGAACCTTCTTATCCCACATACCCGGCTTCACCGGCCCGCGCGCAGCAGCTCAGACCGCCGTTTGTACTCGTCCTCGTCAATCTCCCCGCGGGCGAACCGCTCAGCCAGCACATTCTCGGCATCGGCCCGATCGCCGCCAGCGCCCGAACGGCCGGTCGGGCGCCCGCCGCCCAGGTAGCGAACGAGCACGACGACGCCAGCGATGAGCAGGCTCCAGAACAGAACCATCATCACGGACATCGCGAGCCAGGCACCCCAGCCCCAGCCCCACATCATCGCTGTCACCCTCCCGAGCGAAGGCGCGCCCAGCCCTGGCGCGGCCGTCCACCTCCTCTGCAGGCATCCCCGTTTCCGTACCTCTGAATCCGAGCTGTACGGATCAGCCCGGTCGGGATAACAGGCCCTTGCCGGCGGTGTCGGTCCCGGCACTCCCACGGGGCAGGAATGCTGACAGCAGCTCAGAGCGACCAGCGCAACAACGGAACTCGCCCGAAGCCGCCGCAGCGAAGGAGCCGAACCATGGCGCAGCAGCGTGATGTCTCCGCCTCCCACGGGGTCCCCGCCGGCCGCGAGGCGATCGATGCGGGAGAGGGCTTGGCGGCCGCGGTTCTCCAGACATCCGCTATATCCGGCACATCCGGCGGGCATGCGGGGATGTCGATGGCTGCGATGGTCGCTGACATGCGCAACCGTTTCCTGGTCGCGGCGCTCTTCTCGATCCCGATCCTGCTGTGGTCGGCGATCGGCCGCGACGTCCTGGGTTTCGACGTGGCCGCGCCGTTCGGGTTGCGCGACGACGTGTTCCAGCTGATCCTCAGCCTCCCGGTGATCTTCTGGGTGTCGTGGATCTTCTTCGACGGGGCGATACGGGCGCTGCGCGCCCGGACGCTGGACATGATGGTTCTGGTCGCGGTCGCCGTCGGCACCGGCTGGACCTACTCCCTCGTCGTCACGCTCACCGGCGGCGGGGACGTCTTCTACGAAGCGGCCACCGTGCTCGCCGCGTTCGTACTGCTGGGGCACTGGTTCGAGATGCGCGCCCGCGGCGGAGCCACCGACGCGATCCGCGCCCTGCTCCAGCTCGTGCCGGAGAAGGCGCTGGTGGTACGGGACGGCGAACCGGTCGAGGTACCGACCGCCGAGGTCGCCGTCGGTGACCTGCTACTCGTCCGCCCCGGAGGCAAGATCGCAGTCGACGGGATGGTCGAGGCGGGCGAGTCCGACCTCGACGAGTCGATGGTGACCGGCGAGAGCCTGCCGGTGCACAAGACCGTCGGCACGCAGGTGATCGGCGCGACCATCAACACCACCGGCACCCTGCGGGTCCGGGCCACCAAGGTCGGGGCGGACACGGCACTGGCACAGATCGTCGCGCTCGTTCAGGAGGCGCGGAACAGCAAGGCGCCCGGTCAGCGACTGGCCGACCGGGCGGCGTTCTGGCTGGTGCTCGTCGCGCTGCTGGGCGGGCTCGGCACACTGCTCGTCTGGCTGCTGGGAACCGGCCGTCCCGCGACCGAGGCAATCCTGTTCGCGATCACGGTAGTCGTCATCACCTGCCCGGACGCGTTGGGGCTCGCCACCCCGACGGCAATCATGGTGGGGACCGGCCTGGGCGCGAAACGCGGCATCCTGTTCAAGAACGCGACCGCGTTGGAGACCTCGGCCCGGATCGACGCGGTCATCCTGGACAAGACCGGCACCCTGACCAAGGGCGAACCGGAGGTGACCGAGATCCTCACGGACGGCAGCGTCGACGGTCTGGACGAGGAGGAGCTGCTGCGGCTGGTCGCCGCGGTCGAACGGGAGTCCGAGCATCCACTCGCCGCAGCGATCATCCGTCATGCCGACGCACGTGAGGTACCGGCGGCCCGCGCGGAGGCGTTCACGAGCCACCCCGGACGCGGAGCGGCCGCCACCGTCGACGGACGGCACGTGATGGTCGGCAACCGCCGACTGATCGAACAGGAAGGAGCCCCACATGATGATCTTAATGCTCAGTGGGACGCACTGCCGGCGGGCGGCCGGACCCCAGTAGGTGTCGCGGTCGACGGCCAGCTGGCCGGGATCATCGTCATCGCCGACACGCCGCGGCCGACAGCTGCCGCCGCGGTGCGAGCACTGCACGATGCCGGCGTCGAGGTAATCATGCTCACCGGCGACAACCAGGCCACCGCCGAGCGGATCGCCGACGATCTCAACATCGACACGGTCATCGCCGAGGTCCTGCCCGGCGACAAGGCCACAAAGATCGCCGAGCTGCAGCGCGACAGCCGTCGGACCGCCATGGTCGGCGACGGCGTCAACGACGCTCCGGCGCTGGCCCAGGCCGACCTCGGCATCGCCATCGGTGCCGGCACCGACGTGGCGATCGAGACCGCCGACGTGGTACTGATGCGTTCCGACCCCCTCGACGTACCAGCCGCACTGCTCATCGGCCGCGCCACGCTCCACAAGATGCGCCAGAACCTCGGCTGGGCCGTCGGCTACAACACCATCGCCCTACCGATCGCCGCAGGGGCGTTCGAACCCGCCTTCGGCCTGGTACTACGCCCCGAGATCGCGGCCCTGGCCATGTCCGGATCCAGTTTCCTGGTCGCCGCCAACGCACTCCTGCTCAATCGGCTGCGGCTACCACCCGCCCTCGCCACATCACCGGAAGGACCAACGACGCAGGACGTCTGGTAAGAGCGCCCGGCAATAGGGGT
>NZ_CAKJTM010000009.1:51159-66060 GCF_917627345.1 Protofrankia sp. CiP3
CCGGTCGCTCTAAGAAGCGTGGTGGACGCCGGTCCCGGTGAAGGCGTTCGGCCTCAATACCGGCGGCCACCGACGGACGAGCGCGCAGCGGGGAGTCCGGCCGACGACACCTCATCAAACAGCATGCGCAAAAACGATCACGTTATCCAGATAGTGGTGGGTTTTCCTGTTGAAATCACCGCCACAGGTGATGAGGCGTAGTTCAGGACGATCAACCGTGCCGTAGACGTCCGCCGCCGGGAAGGCACTCTTCGAGACCTCCTGGATGCGGTCCACCACAAATCGCACAACCGTTCCGTCGGCCCTTTTTATCTCCACCAAGTCATTTTGTTTGATCTTCTCAAGGCGGTAGAAAACAGCTGGCCCGGTTGTTGAGTCGTAATGTCCGACGAGGACGGCCGCACCGACGTCACCTGGACGCGGGCCATATTCGTACCAGCCGATTTCACCCCAGGACGTCGGCACCTGGAGCGTTCCGTCCGAGTTGAGCCCAACCGGCCCGACGGCCGCCGCCGTGCCCAGTGCGGGAATATTCAGGAAGAGCGGCCGGCTATCAGCCGTACGCGCCGGAGCGGACACCGCCGCAGACGTACCAGCTGGTGGTTTATCCGTGGCAACGACGCCTGTTGGGACAGTCGTCGCAGGAATTCCAATGTCCTTCCCGAATTCCTGCGAAACAAGCCTCTGGCCGCTCACTCCAATCAGGATGAGTCCAAGCAGAATCAGCCACCGTGCCGACAAGAGGACTTTCGGCTTCCTCCCGGCAATATCGCGTCCCATGCCGTTCCCCCAGACATCAAATGGCTACTGTGTTGCCCGCGGTAACAGTACCGCTACCGCATGAGAGAAGAGGAAGGTCATGACGCACAGAATTGGCCGGGGTGTGGTGATGCTGGCAATATCGGCAGCCACCGCATTCTTTGTTGGCATTAACCCCGTATCCGCGTTTGCGAATGACGACTCGTGGGACTCGGACTCGCACCACAGCTGGACGATCGATGCGCCGGACAGCCCGACTGCGACGGCCAGCGCCAGCGCCAGCGCGACACCGACGGCTGCCAGCACCACCACAGCCCCCACGCCAACGGCCGCCGCCAGCACCACGGCGCCAGCATGGGGCGGTACGATCACGGCGCCGACAGCGGCCAGCACCACCGCAGCCCCCACGCCAACAGCGGCTGCCAGCACCACCACGGCGCCGACGGCTGCCAGCGCGCCGTCGTACGGCGCTCCCCACGACTACAAGTGGGACAGCAAGAAGGACGACAAGTCCTGGGAAGGCGCCAAGAAGGACGACAGGTCCTGGTCGGAGGCCAAGTCCTACCCCGCGCCGTCGCATGGCGTCGACGCCGGTGGCGGCGGCACCGCGCCGTCGTTCCCGATCACTCCGGTCGCCGGTGCGGGGCTCGGTGCCGCGATGCTCGGCGCGGGCCTCACCGCTCGTCGCAGGAATCGCGCGACGCAGTGACCAACGGGTCTGGATGCGCCTGGATCTCAGCGGGCGCATCCAGACCGCGGTTGGGCCGACGAGCGCGCGACCGTAACTCCCTCCGCGCGCCGCAGGCTCCAGGGAAGACGAGTCCGGGGGGCGCCGCCGCCGAAGTTTCCCCGCGGCCACCCGAACCGCTGGCCGTCCGGACAACAAGAGCATCCGGGCGGCCGGCAGCCTCTCCCAGCCGGCAGCCAACACCGGACACGGCCCCAGCCCCAGGCCCAGGTTCGCCGGAGCCCTGGGTGACGCGGTGCGAGTCCCGACCGCGTCACCCAGGGCCCAAGCCTGCTTCAGCCATGGGGTAACGTAGGGCGCGTACGGGACGTGGCGCAGCTTGGTAGCGCACCAGACTGGGGGTCTGGGGGTCGCAGGTTCGAATCCTGTCGTCCCGACCAGTATCAAAGTGGCCGCCGACAAGGCAAAAGCCCAGGTCAGCGGCCACTTTTTATGGATCTTCTTGTTCCCGTCCAGGGTCAGGCTGATCGGATTTGGGGACCATTTGGGGACCGAGCGGCGCCCAGGTGCCTGCTCAGCAGCACTCCGGCGTCGTCGTTGAGGAAGATCGGTTGCAGGCTATTCGTCAGGGCTGCCCAGGTGGCTCAGGTGGCGCCGCCAACCCGCACTTGAAGTACGGGCCGTAACGTAAATACGGTCTAGCAATTTCTGTGCGGGTCGCCTAGGCTGCTCCCCGCATCGGTCCGCCAACGCACGGAGCTCCTGGTCAGAGCGCCATCCAGGGTCCTGGAGGAGGTCTCGGACCAGGATCCGGACTTTTGGGTGCTCTCGGATCTGCTTGGGCGCGATGCGCTCGGCCTCCAGAAGCGCGGCGATGGCTGGAGGGTTCCTTCCGGGCACCTGCCGCCGACCGAGGCCGGCGGGTGGGCTGTCCGATCCCCGCTACGCAGAGCGATGACGGCTCGCGGCCGAAGGTAGCCCACAACATGCCGCTACGATGTTGCCATGACCGAGATGCCGCTCCCGGACGGCGAGCAGCTTGCCGCTGTGGCCCGCGAGGCCGCCTCGTCCGGGCAGGTTGTCTACCTGACCGAACGAGGCCGGCGGCTGGCCGCGATCGTCCCGGCGGGCTTGGCCGAACTGCTCGAACGCGGCGGCGAGGCGGCCCACGGACGGCGTGTTCTCGGCGCCCGCGCCGCTGGCCGCAGCGGGCGACACGACATCTCCGAGCGGATCGAGGAGATCCTCGCCAGCGAGGTGCCGCCGTAGCTCTCGTCGTCGACGCAGGCCCGCTCTACGCCTATGTCGACGCCGACGACCAACACCACGAGGCGTGCGCCGAGCTGTTGGAAACCCACCCCGGTCCTCTGATCGTGCCGACCCTGGTGGTGACCGAAGTTGTCTACCTGCTCGACACCCGCCTCGGCACGCACGCTGAGCTTCGATTCATCGCGGACTTGGCCTCCGGCGCGTTCGACGTCGAACCTGTCCACCCAACCGACTGGCTACGCATCGCTGACCTCGTCAACCGCTACCGCAGCCTGCCCCTCGGCACCGTGGACGCATCCGTGATCGCGTGTGCGGAACGCCTCGGCGTCGACGAAGTCGCCACTGTCGACCGGCGCCACTTCACCATCGTCAAGACACACCGAGCGCTGACGCTCCTACCCTGACCCGCGCTGAAAGGCGCGGCTCCAACCGGAGGATTTAGAGCGCCCGCGGCAATAGGGACGCGGCGTCGCGGGGCTGGGGCACACACCCCACCCCGCTCCCTGATCTACGCACCTGTTGCCGGTCGGTCTGCTTTGAGCCGACCCGTCGGCGTGCTGCTCGTCACTGGCGCTTCTCGCCTCGCTCGCGCACCCGGATAGAGATCTCGATCGGAGTTCCGGCGAAACCGAAGTCCTCGCGCAGCCGCCGCTCCAGGAAACGACGGTAAGCCGGTTCCAGGAATCCCGTCGAGAAGATGACGAACCGGGGCGGCCGCACACCGGCCTGCGTCGCGAACAGCACCCGGGGCAGCCGCCCGCCCCTCGACGGCGGCGGGGTGGCCGCCACGACCTCGCCGAGCCAGGTGTTGAGCCGGCCGGTGGAGATACGCGTCCCCCATGACTCCAGGGCGGACCGCAGGGCTGGCGCGAGCCGGTCGACCGCGCGGCCGGTCATCGCCGACACGTTCACCCTCGGCGCCCAGGCAACCCGGCCGAGGTCTCGGATGATCTCACGTTCCAGAGTGAGGCGACGGTCCTCGTCAAGCAGGTCCCACTTGTTGAACGCCAGCACCAGCGCCCGCCCGGTGTCGACCACCATGGTGATCACCCGTTGATCCTGCTCGGTCAGTGGCTCGCCGGCATCCAGCAGGACGATCGCGACCTCAGCGGCTTCCAGCGCCGCCGCGGTGCGCAGCGAGGAGTAGTACTCCGCTCCGGTCGCCTCCCGTACCCGGCGCCGCAGACCGGCGGTGTCCACGAACTTCCACACCTCGCCCCCGACGGTCACCAGCTCGTCGACTGGATCGCGGGTGGTACCGGCGACCTCGTGCACCAGGGAGCGCTCCGTCCCGGCGAGCCGGTTGAGCAGGCTGGACTTCCCCACGTTCGGCCGGCCCAGCAGCGCTACCCGCCGTGGGCCGGTCACCTCCTCGAAGCGCTCCCGTGGGGCCGCGGGGAGAGCCGCGAGCACGGCGTCGAGCAGATCGCCGCTGCCACGGCCGTGCAGGGATGAGACAGGATGCGGCTCGCCGAGCCCGAGGCTCCACAGCGCGGCCGCGTCCGCTTCCGTCCGGACGTCGTCGACCTTGTTCGCCGCGAGGACGACGGGCAGCCCCGAACGCTGCAGCACGCGCGCGACAGCTTCATCCGCATCGGTTGCGCCCACCGTGGTGTCGACCACGAACAGCACCGCGTCGGCTGTGTCCAGGGCGACGCGCGCCTGCTCGGCGACGCGGGCGGCAAGCCCACGCGCGTCCGGCTCCCAACCCCCGGTGTCGACGACGACGAAACGTCGCCCACTCCAGGTCGCGTCATAGGCGACCCGGTCGCGGGTCACGCCCGGGACGTCTTCGACGACCGCGGCCCGCCGGCCCAGGATCCGGTTCACCAGCGTCGACTTGCCGACGTTGGGGCGGCCGACAATCGCCAGCACGGGCTGCCGCTCGGTGCCACCGAGCGGGTGCTCGGCCTCGTCCTGCGGTAGCTGCGAAGCCACACCCACAGCGTCCTCGTCTCTGTTTGTCATGTCTGTTCGTCGTCGCTCCGGTATCGCCGTGACCACAGCCGCCCGGTCATGCCGGTGACAGCCCCCCGCGGTGGCTGCCCGGGGCGACTTCCCGGCGGCCTCGGCACAGGAGCCGACCACGTCACGATCAGCTGGGCAGGCGAGCCCGCACGAGATGGTCGGCGATCCGCAACCGGATGTCCTCCGCCACGGCCGCCAACGCTCGGCGCGATCGCGGGTTCGCCGGAACCACCACGTCGAACGGACGCCCGAACACCACCCGGGTGGGCACGGAACGCCTGGGCCACCGGGCACCCTTCGGCAGTGCCCGAGCGGTGTCGATACATGCGACCGGCAACACCGGGCACCGTCCGTGAACAGCAAGATAGGCGATACCGTGCTGTACTGTCTCCAGCTCACCCGTCCCCCGGGTGCCCTCCGGAAACACCCCGATGACTCCGCCGCGCCCCAACTCGTCAAGCGCGGTGTGCAGGGCGGCCCGATCCGGCCGGCCACGGTCGACCGGGATCTGGCCGGCAATGGTCAACAGCATACCAAGTATGCCGCCGTACATTTCGGACTTCACCAGACAGCGCACCGTACGTGGTGATTCGATGACGACCAGCGGGCCGTCCAGCAGACTGCTGTGGTTTCCCGCAAAGATCACCGGGCCGGTCGCCGGCACGTGCTCAAGTCCCTGGAGGGTCACCCGCATGACGATCTGGTTCAGGACAAACCGCACCGGTGGCTTGAGCACCCTGTGCACGACGCCGCGGTAGGGCCTGGACGCCGCCCCGCGCCGCGGCACGCGCGCCGGAGGCTGCCCGGCGCCCGCTTCCGTGGCGTCGGGGCTTTCGGCGGTCATGACGCGTCGGCCGTTACCCGTTCGCAGTGCAGCAGAACCTCGTCCACGACAGCCTCAATGGACAGGCTGGTCGAGTCGAGCATGATCGCATCCTCGGGGACAGCCAGCGGATCCGCGGCACGCGTCGAGTCCAGCACATCCCGGCGATCGAGCTCAGCGAGGGTACGGGCCACGTCGTCGATGCCCTTCTCCCCGAGCTGATGCGACCGCCGCAACGCCCGGACCTCGGTCGAGGCCGTCAGGAAGACCTTGACCGGAGCCTGCGGAGCGACGACCGAACCTATGTCACGGCCTTCCACCACGATGCCCGTCGGGGACGCCGCGATGATCTGCCGCTGGCGAGCGACGAGAAGACGCCGGACGGCCGGTACCGCGGCAACCGCGCTCACCGCGTTCGTGACCGCCCTGCTCCGGATCTTGTCCTCCACGGCTTCGCCGTTCACCGCGATCGTGGGACTGTCCGGACTGGTACCGACAGCCAGCACCACCCGTTCGGCCAGTTCCCCCACAGCGCTGTGATCTTCAAGGTCGATCCTGCTCTCCAGGGCGACCTGTGTCACCGCCCGGTACATCGCGCCGGTGTCGAGATAGCGCAGGCCCAGCCGTCGGGCGATCTCCCTGGCGACGGTGCTCTTGCCGGAGCCTCCCGGCCCGTCGACGGCTACGACCAATCCCTCGGACAATCCCTCGGACGTCAATACCTGACCGTGCCCGGTGCAGCGGCCTTCGCCGCCTGTGGACACTTCCTGATCGTCAGTGGCCGTTACGCCCACTGACTCACGGGAACCGCGGTCCTGCTCCACCGCTTCCTCCGTCCAGACGCGACAATTACGCACAAGACCGTGCGCACGTGGGAACCGTGCACACACGAAAACCGCGCATACGCGGAATCCGCGTACACACAGTAACCCGACTACATCAGAAAACCGTCAGCAACCGACGCGGTGAAACCGACCCGGCCGGCCCAGGTCGTCACCCAAGCCGCCGGCCAGGTCAACGCCGATGTGGCCAGCCCGGATCAGGCTACTCGGGGCCGCCCACCCACGAAGGATGGCGTTCACGACCTGCGATAGGCGGTCCAGCCGGCGACGGCAAGCCGATCCAGCAGCGTACCCACGATATCGGGCGAAACAGCGATCTCCACAATGCCGGCCGGAGCGTCGAGATTGTGCTCAAACGCGGCGATATCCTCAATATTGATCTCCCAGCCGCCGATCGTCGCAAACAGCTCGCCTAGCTGACCGGGCCGGTCCGCAAGCACCACTCCGACCCAGGCCCAGGCCAACGGCCGCATCGCCGCGCTGGCCTTGCGCGGCAAAAGCGCCCGACCGGTGTTGCCAGCCGCCATGAGCCCGCGGACAACCTCGATAACCTCCTGTTCACCGCCCCGGTCGAGCACCTCGGCCAACCTGGCGAGCTTTTCGCTGAGCAGCCTGGCCCGGACAGCGACGGGCCCGCGGTTGCCCTCCAGAATCGACGACCACAGGCTGGGATCGCTGTCGGCCAGGCGGGTGGCGTCTCGGAACCCCTGGCCCGCAAGAGCCAGCTCGCCCGCGTCGAGGTCGGGGGTAGCGGCGGCCAGCAGGCTCGCGACCACCTGCGGCAGGTGGGACAGGACAGCCATCGCCGTGTCATGACGGTCGGGCGTCGCGCGCACCGGGGTGGCACCGCACGCCCGCGCGATCGCGATCGTGGCGGCCAAGGCGGCAGGTGAGGTGTGCGGCACCGGGCAGACGACCCAGGCTCGCTCGGCGAACAGGTCAGCGCGGGCCGAGGCCGCGCCGCCGCGCTCACGCCCGGCGATCGGGTGCGCGGGGCACCACATCGACAGATCGCATCCAGCCTGGACGGCCTCGACGATCGGCCGGGCCTTCACGCTCGCGACATCACTGACCGTCTCGGCGAGCCCCGCCCGCTGCACCTTCCGTAGCTCACCGGCGACAGCGTGCGGAGGAACCGCGATGACCGCATGCCCCACGGGCTCACCGTGCCATGGCTGACCGGCACCCATGGCCTCGGCGATCTTGATCTGTTCAGGATCGATATCGGCCAGCAGGACCTCGATGCCGTGGACGCCCAGCGCCAGCCCGATACTGGTGCCGATCAGGCCGGCCCCCACCACACCGACCCGGCCCGGCGGCGGTCCGGGGGGCGGGAATCCCGGTGTGGCGGGCGCGACAGTCACCGCGCCACCCTACGGTGTGTTCCGGAAGTCGTCCTTCGGCCAGGGAGCCGGACAGCCGGCTTGCGCAAACACGCGCCACCGGCCAGCCGGGCACGGGAGACACGGCAGGCGTTCCCGGCCTCCACGGAACTGATTGTGACGGCAATCATGGCGACATCCGCGTCACAGCGCGACCTCGTGGTAAAGCGCGCCGATCTCCGCCTGGGAAAGGCGCCGGGTACGGCCGGCCCGCAGCGAGCCGAGATACACCGGCCCGATCCGGGTCCGCACAAGCCGGCGCACCGGGTGGCCCACGGCGTCCATCAGGCGACGCACGACGTGCTTGCGCCCCTCGTGCAACGTGATCTCAAGCATGACCCGTGACCCGGCCGAGCTCACGATCCGCACGGCGTCCACGGTTACCATCCCGTCCGTGAGGGTGACCCCCGCCCGCAGCCGGCGCGGCACGTCCCGACCGACCGGCCCGCTCACCTCGACCAGGTAGGTCTTGGCGACACCGAACGACGGATGCGCCAGCCGATGTGCCAGCTCCCCGTCGTTGGTGACCAGCAGCAGGCCCTCGCTGTCGGCGTCGAGCCGCCCGACGTGGAACAGGCCGGAGGCGTGGTCTGTCAGCAGGTCCGCGACGGTCGGTCGGCCCCGGTCGTCCGACATCGCCGACAGCACCCCGACCGGCTTGTTCAACGCGAGGTGCACCAGGCCCGCCTTGGTCACGACCCGTGCGCCGTCGACCTCGATGACCGCGGTCTGCGGGTCGACCCGAAGGCCCTGCGCCTCGACGACCCGGCCGTCGACCCGCACGCGGCCCGCGGCGATCAGCTCCTCGCTGTGCCGCCGGGACCCGAGCCCCGCCGCCGCGAGAACCTTCTGCAGCCGGACGCCCTCGGTATTCACGTCACCGGTTGTCATGAGCCCAGAATGTCATGAGCCGACAATGTCATCCACGTCGGCGATGCCGGGCAGCAGCGGGGCGAGCGGAGGCAGCTCGTCGAGGTGGCGCAGACCCATCCGTTCCAGGAAGTAGGCAGTCGTCCGGTAGAGCGTCGCCCCGCTCTCCGGGTCGCTGCCCGCCTCCTCCACGAGCCGGCGGGTGGTCAGCGTACGGATCACACCGTCGGCGGACACACCCCGCACCGCGGAGATCCGCCCACGGCTCACCGGCTGCTGGTAGGCGACGATCGCCAGCGTCTCCAGCGCCGCCTGGGACAGTTTCGGGCTCTGCCCGGCGAGCACGAACCGTTCGACCCAGGGCGCGCACTCATCGCTGGTGTAGAAACGCCAGCCGCCACCGACGTCACGGAGGCTGAAGCCCCGGCCCTGCTCGACGTAACCGCGGGCCAGCCCGGCAATGACACGCTCGACCTCCGCGTGGGGGACGTCGAGGCTCACGGCGATCTCCGTAACCGGGACCGGGTTCTCCGCGACCATCAGGATCGCCTCGACGAGCGCGGGCAGCGGCGGGCGTGCCACCGCCTCGGCTCCGCTCGGCTCGGCCAGCAACGGCCCCTGGCGCTCCGCGGTTTCGTGCTCGGCAGCCGGATGGACATCCGCTGTCATCGTTGTCGTGTTCCTCGCTTCCTACGCTGGCCGGTGTTCAGGTCAGCCGCATCCAGGTCAGCCGTGGCCGGGCCGGTCGCCTCGGTGCCAGCCGCGGTGCCGGCGGCTCCGCTCCCGGCGAGGTGGTCGGCGACGCGACCGCCACCGGAGCCGCCGGACGCCCGCCCCAGCTCGTCGGGTCCGGCGTCGGCCACCCACCGGACGATCAGCTCCCCCAGCGGCACCTCCTGCGCAAACGCGATCCGTCCCTCCCGGAAGAGCTCGAGCAGGGCGAGGAAACGCGCGACCACCTCGATCGTCTGCTGGCAGCCGGCACACAGCAGCCCGAAGGATGCGCTGCCCACCTCTCGCAATTTTTCGATCACCGCAAGCATATGCTCGCGGATGTTGATCCGCGGCAGGTGGACGTGATCGGTCGCGACCTGCGGAGGCAACGGCGGTTCTCGCAGTCTGGCCGCGAGGCGGGCGAGTTCGGCCGGCCCGATGCCGATCTGTACCTCTGGCAGCGCCTGCGCGTACCGGGGTTCCAGCGCGACAGCCCGGGGCAGATGCCGGGCCTCCAGCGTCATCAGCCCGGTGAAGAGGGCCGATGCCTCCTTGTACGCCTTGTACTGCAACAGCCGGGCGAACAGCAGGTCTCTGGCCTCGAGCAGGGCAAGGTTCTCCGCCTCGTCCTCAGAGATCGCCCCGGGCAGCAGCCTGGCCGCCTTGAGATCCAGGAGGGTTGCCGCGATCACCAGAAACTCGGTGGCCTGCCCGAGGTCGAAGCCCGCGCCCAGGCGGCGGATGTGCGCCACGAACTCATCGGTGACCTGGGAAAGCGCAACCTCGGTCACGTCCATCTTATGCTTAGCGATCAAGGAAAGCAGCAGATCGAAAGGACCGCTGAAGTTCGCGAGTTCGACCACGAAGGCACTACCGCCGTGGCCCCGTCCGGTCGGGGCCACGGGCTCGGCGGGCGCCATGGGCTCGGCCATCCCGGCAGCCACGGACACATCCACAGACGCATCCATGGGCGCATCCCGATGAGGGGATGTTCTGGTCCGCGCCATGCCTGGACGCTACCGCCGGCTCAGGCAGCCGCACCGGCCAGCCGGCCCGACCGGCAGCACCACACACCCGTTCGATCAGCCAGCGACGCACGAGGCCGGCGCAACGCGTCAACGAAGACGGAGGTTGATAATGCCGCCCAGGCCGTCGAGCAACGGAGGAACCAACTGGTCAACGACCGAAGGAAAACCGGGGAACAACTTCGGCAGCAGGATGAGCGCCAGCAGGATGAGGATGCCGACATTGTTCTCACGGAGCTGGTACTCGGCCCTGTGCCAGCTCGGTGACTGCGGGCCGAGCCCGAACAGCACCCGCCCACCGTCGGCGGGCGGGATCGGGATGAGGCTCACAATGAACAGCGACGCGAATGTGACCGCCAGCCACAGCACCAGTTTCCCGAGGAAGTCGCCCACACCGGCGAGCTCCACGATCCGGCTGCCCTCGATGACGACAAGCGGCTGGGAAACGAACGTGAAACCGACGAGTGCGCCCAAGGTGAGCAGCAGATAGGCCAGCGGCCCGGCCAGCAGCGCCGCCGCGACGTGGAACCGTCGCCCGCGACGTACGTCGTTCATGGCTATCGGCTCGCTCCAGCCGACACCGGCGATAATCATGGCCACCGCGCTGAAAGGGCTGACCCGGTGTTTCACCGACGCCGTCAGCCGGCCGGACCGCATCGGCCCGGGGTCCTGGAGCAACCTCGCGACCACGACCTGCGCCGCGTCATGTGCGTAGATCCCGATGAGGAGCGCAAGAACGATCCCCAGAAGCGCCGCGGGTTCGGCCAAGTGGAACAGCACGCCTCTACAGGTCCCTCATCCGCTTCCCGAACAAGCTACGGCCACGTGGTGCCAGGGTATATCCCCAGGGCATATCCCTAGCGCTGTGCCACCGGCGGCGCCGTATGCCTGGCGATCAGCTCGCGGGCCAGCCGCCGGTATCCGTCCGCTCCAACCGATGTGGGCGCGTAGGTCGTGATCGGCTCACCGGCGACGGTGGTTTCCGGGAAGCGCACGGTACGGCTGATCACCGTGTGAAAGACCTCGTCCGGGAACCGTTCGACGACCCTCGCCAGCACCTCTCGGGCGTGCAGCGTGCGGGCGTCGTACATTGTGGCGAGGATGCCCGCGAGCTCCAGGCGTGGATTCAGCCGGTCACGCACCTTGTCGATGGTGTCCAGCAGCAGGGCGACACCGCGGAGGGCGAAGTACTCGCACTCCAGCGGCACGATGACCGCGTCGGCCGCGGTCAGCGCGTTCACGGTCAGCAGACCGAGCGACGGCTGGCAGTCAATAAGGATCACATCGTATTCGGAGCGGACCGACGCCAGCGCGCGCGCGAGCGTGTGCTCACGACCAACCTCGGTGACCAGCAACATCTCCGCGGCCGACAGATCGATATTACTGGGGAGCAGATCCAGGCCATCAACCTGAGTGGGGACTATCACCTCGCCCATCTCGGCTTCGCCACCCACGAGGAGATCGTGGACGGTGCGTTCCAGCACCATCGGGTTGATTCCGAGGCCGACCGACAGCGCCCCCTGCGGGTCGAAGTCGACCAGCAGGGTCCGGCGGCCGTACTCGGCGAGCGCCGCGCCGAGATTGATCGTGCTGGTCGTCTTACCGACGCCGCCCTTCTGGTTGCACATGGCGACCACCCAGGCGGCACCGTGAGTGACCACCGGAGGAGGCTTGGGAAAGGCCGGCAACGGACGTCCCGTGGGACCCAGCTCGCCTGCCCCACCTGAGCTGTGCACGACGTCGGCACCGTCGAGCCGCCCATCGGCAGACAGGGCCGGATCCCCGACGGTCACCCCCCCGTAGGGGGGGCGTACCTGGGCCGGCATCGGCGAGGCGTCGGCGGTCATGTCAAGGGACCTGCTCCTTCTGGTCAGCCTGAGGGCGCGCGATCGTTCATCCTCGGCGCACCCTCAGGCCACAGGAGATATTTGCGGATCCGTGCACGAAGAGCAGAAGCGGACCGTCAGGAGCGTACCGATACTTGAGGTGACCCATGACGCCGGGTAGGTCACGTCGGCGCGGCGAGCGCCGGGCATCGCGGGCGAGTTCAGGCCCGTGCCCGCCCCACACCCGTCCGCGACCTGGCTGCCTGGGACACCCGACGGCGCAGGACAAGCTACGATCACACCGTTTTCCGGCCATGCTGAGGCCCGGAGCGATTCGGCTGCTGGCAAACGCTACCGGACCGCCGCGGCTACCGGACCGCCACACCCGGTGTCTGGCCGAACGTGCCTGACGGTCGACGATGACGGGAGCGCCGCGATGGGTTGGGTAACAGTTCCTGGTGTGGTCTCCCTGGCAAAGGGCGCTCCCGTTGCCCTGACCGAGATCATCGTTCCCGATCCCGGGCCGGGTGAGGCGCGGGTGCGCGTCCAGGCATGCGGTATCTGTCACACCGATCTGCACTACCGCGAGGGCGCTGTCAGCGACGATTATCCCTTCCTGCTCGGTCACGAGGCCGCCGGAGTCGTCGATGCCGTGGGCGATGGGGTCACCTCGGTCACGGCCGGCGACTACGTCGTGATCGCTTGGCGGGCGCCCTGCGGGGCCTGCCGGTCCTGCCTGCGGGGCCGCCCGTGGTACTGCTTCGACTCCCGCAATGCCGCCCAGCCCATGACGCTGGTGGACGGGACGCCGCTGTCGCCGGCGCTGGGTATCGGTGCCTTCGCCGAAGCGACCCTGGTGGCCGCCGCCCAGTGCGTGAAGATCGATCCAGTGGCGCGCCCGGAGGTGGCCGGGCTGATCGGCTGTGGGGTGATGGCCGGGTTCGGCGCGGCGGTCAACACCGGCGAGATCACCCGGGGGGAAACCGTCGCGGTCTTCGGCTGCGGAGGTGTCGGGGACGCGGCCATCGCGGGCGCGGCCATCGCCGGTGCGCGACGGATCGTCGCGGTGGACATCGACCCGCGCAAGCTGGAGTGGGCCCGCGGGTTCGGTGCGACCCACACCATCGACGCACGCGGCCTCGATCCCGTGGAGGCGATCCGAGCGTTGACTGACGGTAACGGCGCCGACGTGGTCATCGAGGCGGTCGGCCGGCCGGAGACCTACCGCCAGGCGTTCTTCGCCCGGGACCTCGCCGGCCGGCTCGTCCTCGTCGGTGTCCCCGAGCCGGCCATGTCCCTTGAACTACCCATGATCGAGATATTCAGTCGCGGTGGCTCGCTGAAAACGTCCTGGTACGGCGACTGTCTGCCCAGCCGGGACTTCCCCATCCTGATCGATCTGTATCGAGCCGGCCGGCTCGACCTCGACCGGTTCGTGACCGAGACCATAGGTCTCGGCGACGTCGAGGACGCCTTTACCCGCATGCGGCGTGGCGATGTACTGCGCAGTGTCGTTACGCTCTGATCGAGATGTACGGTCAGTACCGGAATGGGCCGGTCCGGCCCGTGAGCGGCTGGGCGTTCACGCGGCCAGCGCGACGACAGTCAGCTACCCGGCGGTCAGCCGCTCAGCGACGGGGACGGAGAACGTGTGGCGAGAAACGGCGGGGTACGGGTCGATCGGATCATCACCCGCGGGGACTTCCTGATCGACGGCCAGAGCTTCACGGTTGACAACAACATCTGGCTGCTCGGGGACGACACCGAGGTGCTGGTCATCGATGCCGCGCACGACCCTTCAGTGATCCTCGCCGCGATCGACGGCCGGCACGTGTCAGTGATCGTCGCGACACACGGGCACAACGACCACATCAACGCGGCGGTGGAGCTGGCCGCCCGGGTACAGGCTCCGATCGCCCTGTGCCCGGCGGATCTGATGCTGTGGCAGGCGGTCTATCCGGACCGCCGGCCTGACCTCGAGCTCTCCGACGGCCAGCGGCTCCCGATCGCCGGCGGCGGCTGGCTACACGTCATGCACACTCCGGGGCACTCCCCGGGCGGGGTGTGCCTGTACGGGGTGATCGGTGGGGAACCGGTTCTGTTCAGCGGCGACACCCTTTTCCGTGGCGGCCCGGGGGCGACCGGCCGGTCGTTCTCCGACTTTCCGACCATCCTGGACTCGATCAGAGGCCGGCTGCTGACGCTGCCACCAGAGACCGTGGTGCACACCGGCCACGGTGATGACACCACGATCGGCACCGAGGCGCTTGACTACGACCAGTGGATCCTGCGCGGTCACTGAAACCGGCAAAAGAACGAAGATCGGCGCATGTTTGTCGCTGCGTACGGTTATCCGGCCGAAAAGCGTACCGAACAACAAACACGCACCGATCATGAACGATACGGCGATGCGCTCGTACCCCGAGCCGTGCACCATCGCCTCCACCACGTGGTCGAAGACAACCCGGTCGGGGATACGGCGGCGGTGGCAGCCCAGCGGGTGGGAAGGGTCGAACGCGGGCCACGGCCCGCCGGTGTGCTCGATCGGCAGGGCCTCGAACTCGGTCCAGATCGGCTCGATCAGAAATGATAGGACGATAGGCAGGGGATCCTCCTGCGCTCGCGGATTGTGATGAATTAATGATTGCCGGGTTCCACGCCTGCCCGCAGGTTGATCTGTCGGTCAGGCCCCTGCTGCCGGGCGCTGTTCAGGTAAGAGCGCCCGGCAATAGGGG
>NZ_CAKJTM010000009.1:66551-67059 GCF_917627345.1 Protofrankia sp. CiP3
CAACGCCTCGACCTGCGACAACGGATAATTTAGATCATCCAGGATGGGAGCGCTGAATAATCCTCCATCCATTTCTCTCATGCCCGAGAAGGGGTATCAATGCAGAATTTGCTTTGGTCAATCCGCCAGCCCCCGAGGCTGGTGCTGGCGCTGGCACTGGCGCTAGCACTGCTCCTCGCCACCGTCGCACTGACCACCGCCCCGATGCTTGTGAGCGGTAAGCCGACAACCCAGGCGCACAGAGAGGGAGACTATTGGTATACAAACAAAGGAAAGGAATGCACCAAGTACAAAGGTAAAACCTACTGTGGTTACCCTGGGTGATAATACTGCCGACACGGCCGATGACATTCCGTAGTCATTAGTCTGAAGTTGCGTGATATTGGTCGTGCGGCAGGCCGTCCGGGGACGCGCCGCTTGCGTCACGCTAAGAGCGCCCGAGAATAGGACTGTCCGGCTCGCGGCTCTCCGCATCCCGCCCGGCCGCGTTGTCCTCAGCCGGCGCCCA
>NZ_CAKJTM010000009.1:67447-73890 GCF_917627345.1 Protofrankia sp. CiP3
ATTCACTGACCCGAACGCCCTATCCTCGGGCGCTCTACATGGTCGGCGCTGGAAGTCCTTCAAGGGCTGTCGGATGCCAAGCGGATGCGTCACGAGGCGGCGCAGGCCCCGGTAGCGGCGTTCTACCGGGTGCCGGGGCCGGCAGCGCCGGATCAAACGGTGGCGTCCCGGCCAGCAGCTCATACAGCGACGCCCCCAGGGCGTACAGATCGGTGGCCGGGCTCAGCCGGCCACCGAGGATCTGTTCGGGGGCCATATACCGCGGAGTGCCGATAACCGCGCTCGCGGTAGTCGCCGGCCCCTCCACGATTTTCGTGATACCGAAGTCGGTGACCTTCAGCAAACCAGCTGAGTCAGTTCTCGACCTGCACTGAGTCCAGCCTCTGCAGGAGCGTCGTCGCGAGCGACTGGAAGTCGTGGTAGCACCGACTGACAAGCGTCTGGGTACTACCCAGCGCGCCATCTGCGGTTCTCAGGTCGAACATCGGCTTGCGCGCATCATGCGAGAGCGGCATCAGACTCTGGTAATTGCGTAGCGTTGCGATTTCATACGATCCGAGGCTTGTTTTCGCCTCCGGTTCACCTAGCACGTCCGACGCGAAGACCTGAGGAATGCGATCGAGCCATCGTTGGTATGCCTTGACGGGGCGGTCCAGGCGCATCGTCGGCTGCATAATGACGTAACCGAGGGGAGTCATTCGGCCAGGCGGTGCATCAATCCTCGGCGGGAGGTCCGGGAGTACCTTGTGGTGCCAGGTCGCCCGCCACGTCCGGAGGGTCGGTCCAAGATTTCGCAGTCCTCGGAGGGAGAACAGATCCGCCGCCAGTGGAACGAGCACAGTGTCAGCAGCAAGCAGAGCCGCTCGATTGATTGCGCCGAGATTAGGGCCGACATCGATGAGTACGACATCGGCTCTGACCCGTCGAGCGGCGACCTGAATAATCCGGTGGAACGCCGTTGTCGTCCGCAGCGCTGCCGGGTCTCCAGTGAAGCCCTTGGGCCAGGATTCGCTCAACCGATCCTCGAAAGCGCTCAACGTCAGGTCACCAGCAAGCAACCAGAGCCCATCCGCGATCTGTTCAGGCTCACACGGACGAATGTCCCCCATGCCTTCCATAATCGGCCTGACGGCGGCGGCAACTGTGGTAGCGCTGTCAGCCTCGCCCCGCCCGGCCGACCACGTCGGCTCGTCGGGCTCCCGCCAGATCAGCTCGAGTTTCTCTTCATCAAGAAAGGCCACCGTCAGGTTCGACTGGGGATCCAGGTCCACGGCAAGAACATTCTTGCCGAGCCGCTGGAGCATGTGCGCGAGGTGATAGGTGAGGGTCGTCTTCCCTACACCACCCTTGTTATTGAACAGCGCCACCGAGATCACGTGGCGCTCCTCAGGGTCACGGTCCACGAGGCGTCATCGACGATGAACTCAGGTTCGGGGTTGCCGTTCCGGCTCAATGACGCCCGGATACGCCCGATACCGCGGCCGAACTGGTTGACGTAGCCCAGCGACTTCATCGCGGCGGCAAGTGAGGGGTTCCGGTAGTCGTTGACCCGGTCGAAGTTGTCTGACCGAACCTGGCCGAACGGTCCACCGGGATTGGTCACCTCGATCCGGTCGTCAAACCAGGCAACGCGGACCGGCGCGTTCGATGACTCGTAGTTGCGGTGCATGATCGCGTTCATGCACACCTCTCGGAGCGCCTCGATCGGATAGTCCGGCCTCGGCTCCTCGCGAAACCCGCTCACCTCGATCAGTCGGGTGTGCAGGTGTCCCTTGTACAGGGTCTCCAGCCGCTCCGCAGCGTTGATGACATTGACCCGGAGTTCCTGCTCATCCAAGACGGCACCACCAACATCAATCCCCTCGTACCGGATGAACTGGACGTATGCGCCAGGAATTCGCGCGCTCGGGCCCAGCCCGACAAGGAGGAGACCGAGGACGGTCGGGGTGCCATTGATGTCGGCAAGTCGCAGTGACGCCAGATGCTGCTCGGTCGGCCTACCGTTCTCCTCCAGAACCGACAGATCGACCGCGGAGCGTAGGTAGTCCGACCGGAAAAGATCGAGATCGAGGTCGTCGGTGGTGCTGCCTGTGATGGGACGGACATCGAACGGAGTTTCAAAGGAGCGCCTCCGCTCGGAGAGCACCCGCTCGTCGTCGCGGGTCGCCCTGCGGGTTGACGGTCCCGGCCGCACCCAGACGACGTTGTCGAACCGGACCGGTGGGGTCCGGGACGCACTCACGTCGATCTGGACGGCCGGCTGCCCCTGAAATATGGCGCGGCTCACCACGATCGAAGGCCGATCCAGAATCCTCCCCTCATCACGGATGCTGGTAAGCCCGAGCAGCGCCTGATCCGATGTGTCGACCTGCTCGACCGGCCTACCAGACTTGTCGACGCCGATGATCAGGCATCCGCCGCCCAGTCCCGGTAGATCGTTGGCCAGAGCACAGATCGCCTCGCGGATGGCGTTACGGTCCTTGGCCTCCCGCTTGAACTCGAGGTTGGCGGTCTCCTGGGTACCCAGGGCCGTCGCAAGATCTGTTCTCATGACGCTAATTCTGTCCCACCCGTAGTAGGGAAACCTTGTCGGCAGGTGCCGCGTTGTCTCCGATGTCGCTCATCTCGGCTGGATCAGGGCTCAGCCCGTCGACAGGCCCGCCCAAAGTGGGCTCGTAACGCGACCGTCGCACCGTCAGACCGTCGGGCGCCAGCTGGGGAAAGGGAGACCTCAACGACCTGCCGGCTCTCAACGATGTGAATCTGATGCTTCTATCGCAGCATCAGATTCACATCCTTAAGCCTCGTGAACCGATGCTGTCTGCCCAGGTCAGCATCATGATCCGGGCGTTGGTGCGGGTGGGGCGGATGAGTCGGCCGGTACGCCGGGTTCTGTGGGCCGGGCGCCTTGCGGCGGGCCCCGGCCGGCGGTCATCTATCTCGGGCTGACGTTACCGACAGCCTCCAGCGGTCCACCCGCAGGCTCGGGCGGGCAGCCCTCGAACGCCTGCGCAGTTCCCGGGCCTCGCGGCCCCGGAACCTTTCGACCTTGCTCCAGGTGGGGTTTACCTAGCCGCCCGGGTCACCCCGGGCGCTGGTGCGCTCTTACCGCACCGTTTCACCCTTACCAGCATCCGAGGGATGCCGGCGGTCTGTTTTCTGTGGCACTGTCCCGCGGGTCACCCCGGGTGGGTGTTACCCACCACCCCGCCCTGTGGAGCCCGGACGTTCCTCGGCGGCTCCGCCGGAGCGGAACCGACGCGACCGCCTGGCCGACTCATCCACGATCCTCAGCATATGACACGGCGGCCGGACCGGGCAGCTCTGTCGATCAGCAACCCGAACAGCTGGGCCACCAGCCCCACGGAATAGTACGATCGCGCAGCCTCCGGCCTTCCGGAGACATGGATGCGCCGCGTCATGGTGACACCGTGCCCGGTGGGTAACACCGTGCGCCATGGGCGGCATGGACTGTCAGGTCGTTGATGGGACGAAGGACGGGGATCGGCCGTGACCACCCCTGGGGAGCAGCCCAGCAAGAAGATTGATGGCACCCCTCCCCGGGCGGCACCGCCCAGCGGCGGCATCCCGCCGGTGCCGTCCCCCACCGGGCCCAGCCCGACCGCGACGGTCCCTCCCGCCGGCCCCGCCCCCGCGGCGGCGGCACCACGCAAGGGAGTCGGCTACGCCACCTACGCGATCACCATAGTCGTCCTGCTGATCGCGATCGCCGTAGTCGTGTTCGTCCTGAAGAACAACGCGCGGGTCAACATCTGGCTGTTCGGATCGTTCCCGAACATGTCGGTGGCTGGCGCGCTCGCCGCGGCAGCCGCGGCTGGCCTCGTCATCGGCCTGCTGATCGGACTGATCAGCCAGGTCAGGGTGCGCAGGGAGCTGCACCAGTACCGCCGCGGCAGACACTGACCGGGCTCGCTCCTCCTCGGCCCGGTCCGGCCGGCCCACCGCCGTCACCTCGCTGCTCCTGCTAGCGCCTGTCTCTACTGGCCTGCCTCAACCAGGTGGGCGGCGTGGATGCCGTCGTTGAAGCCGCGCAGCACCGCTGGACCGTCCGAGTACCAGTCGATCGTCGACATCGACACCAGGTCCAAGTGCAACCGGTAGAGCACCGCGGGCGTGGCGTCAAGCGCCAGCTGCGTCAACGCCTTGATGGGCGTCACGTGCGAGACAAGGAGAATCCGCCCGCCCGGATGCGCGGCGAGGACGCGGTCCCGGGCGGCGGTGACCCGCCGGACCGTGTCCAGAATGCTCTCC
This sequence comes from Protofrankia sp. CiP3, assembly GCF_917627345.1. Lineage (NCBI taxonomy): Bacteria > Bacillati > Actinomycetota > Actinomycetes > Frankiales > Frankiaceae > Protofrankia > Protofrankia sp. CiP3. The sequence goes on from NZ_CAKJTM010000009.1 coordinate 71,720, forward strand.
CCACCGGACGGCTGCACCGCCGGATCAGCCAGCCACGCGTTCAGCTCCTCGGGAAAACGCCGACGGACCTCGCCGAAGGTCATGCCCTCCCAGGCGCCGAAGTCGGTCTCGCGCAGGTTGTCGTCAACGATGTAGTCCCGGCCGAGGGCATCCGCGGTCTGCCGGGCCCGTTTCAGCGGCGAGCAGTACACCGCATCGAACACAACCTCGCGCAACCGTCCCGCCGTGGCGTCCGCCTGCGCGTGGCCGATGTCGGTCAGCCCGACGTCCACCGTGCCGCTGAAGCGTTTCTCCACCGACATCGGGGTCTGGCCATGGCGCAACAGCACGGTGGTCGTGGGTGGCGCGGGCGGAGCCATCCACCCGGACAACCGGTTCGTGGTCGGTGCCAGGTGCGGTGTGGGCTCGGGTGACTGGGGTTCCGTTGGCTCCCAGGTGCGTCCCTGGGCGGCGGCGTCCATGGCCTCGTTCGCCAGCCGATCGGCATGGCCGTTGCGCTCCCGCGGAATCCAGCCGTAGCGGACCTGCGAGAAGCCGAGCGCGACATCCGCGGCCTCCATCGCCAGCGGGCGCATGGCCGGATGTTTGATCTTCCATCGTCCGCTCATCTGCTCGACGACGAGTTTCGAGTCCATCCGGACCTCGACGGCGGCGTTCGGATCGATGTCAGCCGCCGCTCGCAAGCCCGCGATCAGCCCCTGGTACTCGGCGACGTTGTTGGTCGCCCGGCCGATCGACCCGGCCCGCTCGGCCAGGACCTCACCGGTGTCGGCGTCCCGGACAAGCGCGCCGTAACCGGCTGGGCCCGGGTTACCCCGCGATCCGCCGTCGGCTTCGACGACAAGCCGGTGCGACGGACGGTCATTCATGATCTGCTCCCATCGCCGGTGCTCACAGACCCGATTCGGCGGTCCGGACAAGGATGCGCCGGCACTCCTCGCAACGCACGACCTCGTCCGGCGCCGCCGCCGCGACGTCACGCAGATCAGCGCCGGACAGCTCCAGGTGACATCCCTCACACCGGCGTCGGACGAGACGCGCCGCACCCACACCGGCGGAGGAGACACGCAGGCGCTCGTAGAGCGACAGCAGATCCGCGGGAAGGGTCGCGACGATGGCATCGCGTTCACCGCGACGCGCCGCCGTCTCCTTGTCAATCTCCGCGAACGCGGTGTCCCGGCTGCCGCTGGCTGCCGCCAGCTCGGCCTCGAGACGCTCCTGATCAGCCCGGATCACCCCCGCGCGGGTCTGGAGCCCCTCGATGACCTCCATCAGTCCCAGCGTCTCGTCCTCGAGGGCGTTCTGCCGGCGAGCGAGCGAGGTGATCTCCGCCTGTAGATTCTCCAGCTCCCGGGAACTGGTGATCTGCCCGGAGTCGAGACGTTTCTGGTCCCGGGCGGCCCGCGCCCGCACCAGATCGACCTCATCGTCCAGCTTCTGCTGCGAACGGCCCAGATCCCGCAGCTCCGTCGAGACCCGCACCAGGTCGTCATTGGACGCGGAGAGCCGCGAACTCAGCTTGTCGATCTCGGCGAGTTCGGGCAGGTTCCGCCGCCGCGCGGCGAGCCGGTCAAGGCTGGAGTCGATCGCCTGCACCGCCAGCAGGCGAAGCTGGGTCGCTTGGTCGGCCTTCATGTGCTCCTCACTGTGCTTACCAGGCTCACTGTGTGCGTGCGCAGTTCACCGCTCCCGCGGTTCACCGTGCTTGCGCGGGGGCTGCCCGGCACGGTGCTTCAGGCGGTACCCGGCACGGTTCCCGACGCCGGGCGTTCAGGTGGCCACGATGCGGTCGTGTGCCATCGCCATGGGTCGGTGACCAGGCTGGAAACCGTCATGTTCACCGTACGGCCTCGGCCGGCCAGGCCGGCGCTCAGGCGGGCGGACGCGTCCCGCAACCACGGCCATTCGCTCGCCCAGTGCGCCACGTCCACGATGGCGACGCCGTAGGCGTTGACAGCCTCCAGGACGTGGTGGTGCCGTCCGTCGGCGGTCACCAGCACATCGGCTCCGGCGCGCGCGGCGGCGCCGATCAGCTCACCGCCGGAGCCACCGCAGACCGCGATCCGGCGCACCAGGCGTTCGGGCGTACCGGTGGTGCGCACCCCACCCGCCGTGGCGGGCAGCCCGGCCGCCACCCGGGCGCAGAACGCACCGAGTGGTTCGGGCTCGGC
>NZ_CAKJTM010000009.1:74563-125120 GCF_917627345.1 Protofrankia sp. CiP3
AGCGGCCCGACGTCGCACAGCCCGATTGCCCGCGCGAGCGCGTCACTCACGCCGGGGCAGGCCACATCGGCGTTCGTATGCGCGCTGAACAGCGCCGCACCGCCACGGATCAGCGTTGCCACGACCCGGCCACCCGCATCGGTCTCCGCGACGCCGTGAACGCCCCGGAGGAACAGCGGATGATGGGTGACCAGGAGCTGCGCACCACGATCAACGGCTTCCCGCGCGACATCGACCGTTGGGTCGACGGCGAACAGAACATGCCGGACCGGCATATCCGGGTCGCCGACGGTGAGGCCCACCACATCCCACGGCTGCGCCCAGGATGGCGGATAACAACGTTCGAACTCGGCAATACAGTCGGCCACAGTGCAATATGGTGCGGTCACCGTCCGGACACTACCCAACCGTGATCGGGGTGGCCGCTCCGGCGCGTCCATACCGAGGCCGCGTACGGCCACGGAACGCCGCGACGTACCGTGATCTGTGCGGCGGAAGGACCCGGACCGCACGTACATGCTGATCCAGGCATGCTCACGGCCGAAGGAGGCGCGATTATGACGCTTCCGCGCCTGTGCGGGCCTCAGGAGACCTACCCGGAGATGGGGATTGCGACATGGTGGATGTGTCCGTACGGTTCCAGATCGCCGGAGACGCCGAGGTGGTACTGAACCTGCCCACCACCCAGGCGGTGCGCCTAGTCGAAGCCATCATGCACAACGTGGCCGAGGCGATGGCGGCGCAGGCGCGTGGGGGCCAGCAAAGCCCACCAGGCTCGCAGGTCCAGCAGAACCAGCACCTTCAGCCGAGCCTCCAGGGAAGCATCGGCTGGGGGGACACCCAGCTACGGGGCGAGCCGCCGCCCTCGGGCCCCACCCGACGCCCGCTGGGCTGACCGTACGGGCCGCCCGGCTCCCGCTGGCCGGCCCACGAACGACGGAGGCGAGCCCACTGGATCATGGCGGGCCCGCCCGGCGGGAGCCGGCATCCACTCCCGCTTCTTCCGGGTGCGCACGGTGCTCGGTGGCGCTGAGACCGGCGGACATCGCCGGCCGCAGCACCGCCCGCCCGTCGGTGCTGAGGCACGCCGCCGGCCCGCCTCGGCGCCAGCGCGCACCCGGCCGCTGACGCACATCTGGACCGCTGACGTACATCTGGGTGGTGCCATGCGCCTGGGCTTACCGCATACCACGGGCACCACTGTGTACCGGAGTACACCGGGCACCGGAGTACCACCGGGCACCGGGGCGTGCCGGGGCACCGGGGCGCCCTGGCACAGAGCCGACGCGGTTTTCGCGTATGCGGTTTTCTCAAACGCAACACAACTCTAGATCAACCCGGTACAACTCCGCACAGTTGCCCAGCGGAAGGGACACAGATCACCCATGGCGGGGGACCTACCAGCCAACGAACAGATTGTCATGATTCATACGGATGCACAGGCGAGCGGCGCGCCTGCCGGGGAAGCGGATCCGGCCGAACCGCTCACGGCCGCGCAGGAGGGCACGCGGATACTCCACCGCTACGGCCGGCTCAATATCGTCAACGCGGCCGGCGCGACCGCCTCCCTGCGGCCGAACGCGCGGGCCACCTCAGCCGCTGAGACACACATCACCGTGATTGACCCAGCTGAGCTGAACCGGATCGAGCGCCTCGGCCTGGCAGCCTTCCAGCTGCGGAACAGCGCCGACTACGTGCGGGCCAAGCAGGACCGGATCAGGGCCGACGAGGCCTGGGACATGGACCGGTCCTGTACCGACGTCCCGCCGCCGCGAAGCTCGCCCAGACGCGCCCCGGACGCTGTCAACAGCCCCCCGGCCGAGCGTTCCCCCGGCTCCCCCGGCGCGGGCACAGCGCGGCCGCTGACCGCCACCCCCACGGCCACCGCCGTCGGCGACCGGACGGGCGAGCCAGTCGGGCACGCCGCTCCCGCCATGCCCACCAGCGGCTTCATGGAAGGCAGCATCGCCATCGGTCTGGTCATCGTCGAGGGGCCGACAGGCGATCTCCAGTTCACCGCCGCGGAACGCACCAAGGTCGTCGCGGAGGTCCAGAACGGGCTGTCCTGGTACGCAACCACCAATCCCGCCGCGGACCTCACCTTCAGCTACGACATCAGGATCGTCCGGATCTCGACGCCCGCGAACCCCGCCGCCGCCGATCTGGAGGCGCTCTGGCGGGATTCCGCCATGGGCCAGCTCGGATACACGCCGAACTTCGACGGGGTGTACGAGTTCGTCGACGATCTACGCGAGTTCCATGGCACCCGATGGTCCTACTGCGCGTTCATCACCAAGTACCCGTTGTCCTACTTCGCCTACAGCTCGGTCGGCGGCCCCCGGCTCGTCCTGTCCTACGACAACGACGGTTGGGGCCCGGACAACCTCGACCGCGTGTTCGCCCACGAGACCGGGCACATCTTCGGCTGCCCGGACGAGTACGCCGCCAGCGGTTGCGGCTGCGGTGGCGCCTGGGGACGATTCGGGACCCCCAACGGCAACTGTGACAGTTGCGCACCCGGCAGCATGACCTGCCTGATGCGCTCCAACAGCTTCGAGATGTGCCGGTACACCCCGAGCCACATCGGCTGGGGCCGCGGGGTGGCCGGCAACCCGGTCCTGGTGCAGGGCGACTTCGGCCAGGCCGGCAACTTCGAGCTGGTCGTGCCTTCCGCGTTCGCCGGCATGACCCACCTGTGGCGGGACAACGACGCCCCGGGCCTCCCCTGGCGGGAGCCGGCCCAGATCGCGCAGGCAATCGGCCGGATCGACGCGCTCACCATGATCCAGAGCCGGCTCGCGGCCCCCGGCGCGCTGGAGGTGATCGCCCGGACCGGCAGCTCGCTGGTGTTCCTCTGGCGCGACAGCGGATCGTCGCTGCGCTGGCATGAGCCCACCCAGCTGGCGAACGGCGCCGCGGGGACGCCGTCACTGATCCACAGCCGGTTCGGCCGGCTGGGTACGTTCGAACTGCTCGTCCCGGCTCCAGACGTCGGCCTGCTGTACCTCTCCCGTGACAACGACGTCGCCGGTTACCCGTGGAGCCGGCCCGTTCTCGTGGCGGCGAACCTCGGCCGGGTCGATTCGGTCAGCCTCATCCAGAGCAACTTCGGCGCCGGCAACCTGGGCGCCGGCAATCTGGAGGCCGTCGCGTCGGTCGGTGGCCGGCTCGTGCACCTCTACCGCGCCGATGACGGGCTGTGGCGGACCTCAGTGGTGTTCGCCGAAGGCACGGCCGGTAATCCCGTGCTCGTCCAGAGCCAGTTCGGCCGGATAGGCAACTTCGAGGTCGTCGCGCCATCCGCCGCCGGCGGCCTGGTCCACCTGTGGCGGGACAACGACGCGTCCGGTTTTCCGTGGAGCGCGCCGCGGGTGTTCGCCACCGAGCTCGGGCACGTCGACACGGTGACAATGATCCAAAGTTCGTTCGACCGGCATCTGGAGGTCGTCGCGAGAGTCGGCGACCGGCTGTACGCCATGGCGCGTACGTCATCGGGGACATTTGACTGGTTGCCCCCCAGCCGGATCTTCTAGTCCGGCTGGCAGCCCGCCCGTGGACCGGGCTCCGGGGAATCACCCGGGTTTCCGCCGGACCGGCGGGACCGGTCCGGCGGGTCCGGGCGCTCCCGCTCGGGGGAAAGCCGATCGGCGGCGTCCCAGGGCATTCCCTCCCCCAGCCGCCGCTTGCCTGCCAGCCGTGCGAGCCAGGCGTCGACGAAAAGGTTCTCCGTCGCGGTCAGGGTCTCGCGCAGGCCCGCCGGCACGGTGCGGGTGAACACGCCTACGACACCGGGCAGGCGGGCCAGCGCGTCGGCGCCCCCCGGCGGGGACACGACCAGGGCAAGCCGCGGTGGCAGGATCGCGGTGACCCGCGCCAGGCCGCGCAGCGTGCCGATCACCTGCCGCTGGTCGCTCCCGGCCGCTGCCGGCTCCGCGTCCCGATCGCCTGGATCATCACCGGCGTCTTCGGGACCAGCAGGCCCGCGCGACGGCACGGGCCACGACGGCACGGACCCTGCCGACGCGATGACGACCAGCAGCTCCGGTGTGGGCTCGACCACGCAAACGCCTCCCGCCGCACCCCACATCGGGGCAACCATATGTCGCATAACAGTAACGCGCAGCTGTCCAGACACCGTTGGCGCGCGCCCGGACAGCGCCGGACAGCGCGGACCACGAACGGCCCGCAGCGACGCACGCACGATCCCGCCCGGTCACCGTCCGCACGGCGGCCGAGCGCGCCGACACGACATCGAGCGTTCACCGAGCGACTGGCCCATCATGAGCTCGGAGCCTGATCGCGTCCAGCGCCCAGGACGCGCCCCGACCCGAAACGGGTGTTCCCGCCATGACCGAACGACTGGCCCTGTTCCCGCTGGGAACCGTGCTGCTCCCTGGTCTCCTGCTCCCCTTGGAGATCTTCGAGCAGCGCTACCGCGTGCTCGTCGCCGAACTGCTGGACCTTGCCGCGGGCGAACCGCGCCGCTTCGGAGTCGTCGCCATCCGCCACGGGCGGGAGACCGGGACGGACCGCATACCGGCCTTCCACGAGATTGGCTGCACCGCGAACCTCCGCCGGGTCGACCCGCATGCCGACGGACGTTTTTCGATCGTTACCTCGGGCGGGGCAAAGTTCCGGGTGCTCGCGGTGGACCAGACCAGCCGCCCCTACCTCATGGGTGACGTGGAGTACCTCAGCGACGGTATCGGTGACGCCCAGGAGGCGGCCGCCCAGGTCCCCGTCGTGACGAAGCTGCTCCGCGACTACGCCGCCCGGCTCGCCACCTCCCGGGCCGCCGAGATCCGGCTTCCCGATCTTCCCGATGATCCCCGGATGTTGTCCTATGTGGTCGCGGCCTCGATGGTGGCCCAGACAGCCGAACGCCAGGCGCTGCTCGCCGCGCCCGACGCCGCGGCCCGGTTGCGGGCCGAGCGGACAATCCTCCGCCGTGAGCTCGGGCTCCTCGAACGGTTCACCGCCATCGCCTCTGACGAGCACATCCGGATCACCCCCAGCTCGAACTGAACAGTGGGCGGCCCCGCCCGCGGCTGTCCTTCTCAGCCCGTCGGATCAGCCAGCCGGGTCAGCCGGCCGGCCCGCTCCGCCACGCGCCCTCAGCGAGACCGACAACCAGCTCAGGATCGCGAGCGTGAACAACGACACGCTGGGCAGGACGAGCAGGAAACCGGACGACCGCAACCGGAAGTCGACAAGCTGGACAGCAAGATCACCGGCCTCGTGCGGAAGCTGCGCGATGACCCGCGCGGAACGCAGCCCGTGGCCGATCCAGCTGGCCAGCACGGACCCGGCGATCCCGCCCAGCGCGAGTCCCACCGGAACCGGCCAGCCTCCGTTGCGGCCCCGCCAGAACGCGAACGCTCCCCCGGCCAGGCCACCGACCCCGCAGATCATGGCGAAGTACACGTCAGCCCCGGCCTGAGCGCCGAAAGCGAGCTCGCTTCCGCCAATCGCGGCCCGGACATCCAGACGCGGAGCCGCCGCGGCCCAGAGCAGTCCGAGCAACAGCCCAGCGGCGGCCATGGCAACCGCGCACACGACACCGGTGAGGATCTCGGCCCGTCCCACCGCCCAGAAACGGTGGTCACGGTCAGCGGTCACGTACGGGTCGTCGTCCGAAGCGGCGGCGAACCCCCCGAGAGCGCGCGACCGCGGAGCCTGGGGTGAGCCCGGCGTTCCTGCATCGTGCGCGTCCGGCAACGGCTTTGTCACCATTCATTCATCGCTGACAGCTGTGGCATCCATGATATTCGTGACATCCGCGGCCTTTGGGGCTCTAGCCCGGACCGACGGCAGCGCGGCAGGACGCCTGCTGGGCATCGATCCGCGCGATCGACGATCCATCAGGCACGCGCTAGCCCCGGGCATTGCCGGCACGCCGCAACGCCAGGCTGGCCGCGGTCAGCGTGATGACCGCGACCGCCGCGCACACCAACAGGTCCGCGGCGGCCGCGGCCCAGTCGACGGACGGGCGGAACGCGGCGGCCAGCACATCCACCGCGTACGTGCTGGGCACCAGGTCCCGTAGCACGTTGGCTCCGGCGGGCAGCCGGTCCGCCGGGATGATGCCCACGAACAGCACGACGCTCATGCCGACCTGCCCGGCGACGGTGGCCAGTTCCTGCCGTGGGGCAAGCAGGCCGATCGCGGCCCCGATACCGGCGAGCGAGGCGCCCGCCAGCACGGCCACCGGTAGCAACAGCCACAGGCCCGACAGCGGAAGGCCAAAGAGCAGCGCGCCCACCACTGCCGTGATGACCGTCCCCGGCACCGCGAACGAGGCATAGGACGCGGCGGTGCCGAGGACCACCGCGCTGCCGGGAATCGGCAACGTCAGGTAGTAGTCGAGCGCCCCGGCCGCGCGCAGCGCCCCGAAGCGCTGCGCGAGCAGGTTGAGCGCGACGAAGGCCACCACCAGCACGGTTGACCCCGCGACCACCTGTTCGCTGGTTGTTTCGTTTCCGGTGTCGACGACCCCCCGCAGCAACAGCATGATCCCGAGGGACTGGAAGGCCGCGACGAACAACAGCGGCACCCGGGCCACCCGCCCGCGGGCAAGCTGACCGGCGTAGACAGCGCGCAGTGCCGGACCGAAGCGGGTGTTGGGTGGCAGCGGCACAGTGCCAGCCACGGTCACGGCGGCACCCACCGTGCCGCTGTCCTGACCGGCACCGCTCTGACCAGCACCGCTCTGAGCCAGGGATGGCTCACCGGCGGACTGGGATATCGCGTTGTACGCGGCGGCGGTCATGTGCGCTCCAGGGTGCGGGACGCGCCACCAAGGGCAAGGTAGACATCCTCAAGGGACGGCGTCGCCAGGGTGAAGTCGTCAAGGGCGGCGAAGGCCGGACCGGCCGTGAGCCGCGCGAGTGCCTCGCGCGCGTCGGCCGCGGTCATCCGCGTGGTCCACCGGCGACCGGTGATCTCAGCGTGCTGGGCGAGCCGCGCGATGGTCGGGTCGTCGCGCGGCGGCTCGGACCGCCAGACCAGGTCCAGCCGGACGTCCCCGCTCACCGACGCCTTGAGCCGCCCGGGAGTGTCGCAGGCGATCACCCGGCCGGCGTCGAGGACGGCGACACGGTCGAGAACCGTCTCCGCCTCCAGGACGTTGTGCGTGACCAGCAGCACGGTGACGCCCGTGGTGGCGCGGCGCCGTTGCAGCGCCGACCACACCGCCCGCCGGGCCGTCGGGTCCAGCCCGGTCGTCGGTTCGTCCAGGACGAGGACCTGACGGTCACCGACCAGCGTGCAGGCAACCGCGGCCAGCCTGCGTTGGCCACCGGACAGGTGCCGCAGCGGCCGGCTCGCGATCGGCGCCAGCCCAAGCTCGTCCATGACGGCTGTCCGTGCCGCCCGGGAAGCGGCGCGGCCCAGCCCGCGCAGGCGGGCGGTCGTCTCCACCGCGACACCCACCGGGAGATCCGCGAGGGCCGTGTCAGCCTGACCGAGATAGGCCGCCAGCCGGGGCGGGATGTCCGGCCGGGCGACAATGTCCCACCCGAGCATCTCGATCGACCCCGTATCCGGCCGGATGAGCCCCATGAGCTGGCGCACCAGCGTGGTCTTCCCGGCCCCGTTCGGCCCGAGGACGCCGAACACCTCGCCCCGCTCGATGTCGAGGTCGAGGTCGCACGTGGCGAGGACGGCACGCTCACCGACGCCGTGCCGGCGGGTGAGCCCACGCACGGCGTAGCTCAGCACGCGGCCCATTGTCGCAGCCCGCGCGCATGGGGGTGGCCGGAGGGCGGGCGCGGGATGTGCCCATCACCTGCCCCGGACACGGTCATCAGCACTCGCCATTCGCCGGCCGGTGGGCCTGACCGCGGGTCCGGACCCGGAGCGAGCCCAGTATCCACAGCGCCTCGACCCCGTCCTTCCAGGTCAGTTTCTTCCCGTCCGCCCGGGTGCGGGCCTTGTAACTGATCGGCACCTCGAACGGCCGGATACCACGGGCGAGCAGCTTGGCTGTCACCTCGGCCTCCATCCCGAAACCGGCCCGGACGACGTCCAGCTCGCGGTACAGGCTGAGCGGCATCAGCTTGAAACAGGTTTCCAGATCGGAAATGTAACTGTCGAACAGGACGTTCGCGGCAAGCGTAACCGCCTTGTTGCCCATCACATACCAGAACGAGTACGCGGTGTTGCTGCTGAACGTCCTTGAGCCGTAGACGACCTGAGCCTGGCCGGCGACAACCGGTTCGAGCAGCGCCGGGATCTCTTCGGGCGCATACTCAAGATCCGCATCGCAGATGACGAGGTAGTCACCGGTTGCGAGCTGGCTCGCGGCCCGGACCGCCGCGCCTTTGCCACGGTTCACGGCCTGGTGGACGACAACCACTCGCTGATCATCGATGTCGTCGAGAATCGCCCGGGTTCCGTCCGTGCTGCCGTCGTCGACCACTACGAGCTCGACCTCGCAGGGGTAACTGACATCAAGCACCCGCTTGACCGCGGACGCGAGGGTGGCATGTTCATTGAACACCGGCATCAAGACAGAAAGCTTCACATTCGCGAACATTACGCTGTGATCATCCGCTGGCCGTTGACCACCACTGTCGGGTGGCGCCAGGCCGCGGGCTCGACCAGGGGATCCGCGGGGAGCCCGACCACGGCCGCGTACGCTCCCGCTTCGATACGCCCCGACGGCCGCTGGCCGTCAAGCCCGGCTGCCCGCGCCGCGCCGGAGGTCGCCGCGCGCAGCGCGCCGAGGCGGCCCAGCCCGGCATAGGCCAGCCGGTCGAGCTCCCGGGGATCGACGCCGGGCGGACGGTTACCCGCGCCGCCCGCATCGGTACCGTAGATCAGGGAAACACCGGCGCGATGGAGCAGCGCCGCGTTGCGCCCGGGCGCGGGGCCGGCCCCGGAGTGACACTGCAGGGTCGACACCACCGGCACGCCAGCGGCGGCGATCCGGTCGACGGTCTCGGGCGGCAGCGGCTCCAGCGGGACATGGGCGAGCTCATCCACGCCCGCCCGCAGCGCCAGCTCCACCGCTGAGACGGTCAGCGCGTGCGCGATCACCGGTAGCCCGGCCGTATGCGCGGCTTCCAGCACGATCACGAGCTCCTCGTAACGCAGTGGCGACCGCCCGGCCCGCGCCGGGCCCGCAACGTCCCCGAGACACACCTTGATGAGATCAACACCATCCGCGATGAGGCTGGTGACGACTTTGCGGGCCGCGGCGGGGCTGTCGGCCACAGCCAGCGCGTCGAGCGGGTCCTGTCCGGCCCCGTTCCGGCCAGCCGGGTCGTCTCGGCCCGGCATAACGCCGTTCGACGCGCCCCGGCCCCCGCGCACCCGGTCCGCGGCCGGCGGGTCCGCCGTCATCTCGCCCTCGGTCCCGCGGCCCGCCGCGCGGCGAAACACCAGCCGGCGGCCGCGGGAGCCGCCCGCCGCGTCCTGGTCAGGCGCTTTCCGGTCGCCGGGCGGAGCGGGCCGCGGATGTCGCGGGTCCGCGGCGCCCACCACCCGCGGGCCAGTCCCGGCAACCGCGATCGGCGCGGCGACACGCCAACGGGCCAGCCGCACGATCGGGGAACCCAGATCACGCACAGCGACGAGTCCAGCACGCAGCTCATCGTGTCCGGATGCCGCGGTTGCCGCAAGATGAACATGAGCATCGGTGACCCCCGGCCCGATCCAGGCGCAGTCGATCACACGCAGGCCACCCGGCAGCACCACCGTGTCCCGAGGCCCGATCGCGGCCACCCGGCCGTCCATGCCGATCACGACCACACCCTCGAAGGGGAGGTCCGCGATGCCGTTCCAGACCCGGCCGCACAGCGCTACACCCCGCCCGAGCTCCTCGCGGACGCGGCCCCGGCCTGTCACAACCCGGCGCGCCGCCCGCAACGGCACGACGACAACGGCGGGCAGACAGCCCGAAGGGGCGCCCTCGTGCCTCACCACGGCCTGCTCGGCGGCATCATGAACGCAACCAGATCATGCACACAGCCGGGAACAGCGGATCAGACAGCACTGCTCATCCACACCACGATGTCGAGGATGCGCAGCGGCGTCAGGGGCGGTCCGCCATCAGGGACGAGGGCGGACAACCGGCGGAACTCGTCGGCGTTCTCCCGCAGGTCGTACTGCATCGCCCTGACCAACAGCTGCATGTACTCACGCCAGGACCGGCCGTCCCGCGGCGCCGGCGGGATGCAGCGCTCATGCTGGTAGAAGATCCTGACCTTCGAGTCGAACAGCGGCACCAGCCCGGCCCGCTTACGGTGCAGGACCTTGGCGATCAGGGAGCCCTTGACGTCCCGGTCGAAGACGTCGGGATCGTCAAGCGGGTCGTACAGGGCCGCAACAAGATCAAGAGTGACCTCGTCGGCCTCGATCAGCTCGATCCCCGGCGGCAGCTTGTCCAGCGCGCGTTGCAGCAACGGCATCAACGCGGTCAGCGTGTGCATCCGGTCGACATCCACCTGGACACCGAGCAGGCAGGCGGCGAGGAGATCGCCCGTGCACAGCAGATCGGAGTCACCGTTCGTGGTGAGCCCATCATAGTAAGGGTAGGCATAACGCAGGCCTCGCTTGCGCGGACCGAGGTACTCCTCAAGCAGGCTCTCCGCGTCGAAGACCTCCCGGGTGCCCATCGCCAGCTTCACCGCAGGGGCTCCTCAAGTCGTCTCGTCGTGTCGTTGGTGACGGCCGGCGTTGGCCGCCGGGCACCGCAACCTTCATATCGCCCGGCGCCAGCCGTAACGCCCGTCCCCCGACCATCCTCCTCTGTGACTGTCACGACATGGCAGCGGCCCAGCTCAGGCCGCCGGCCGCGCGCGCATGGCCCACGGCACGCGGTCGGCAGCCCGTCCATCAATATGATCTTTTGAGACCGACAGGGGCAACGAGGACGATCGGGTCAACCGAACCCTAAAAGATCGTCTTTCGCTCGGCAACCATGGTCAGTCACAACCAGGGTCAGTCAATGGACTCGGCGGTGACCCGGCCGGACTTCACGGCCTCGACAAGCGCGGCGTGGTCGCGCTCGTTCTGGTTGGCGTACGCTTCGGCGAACTCGGCAAGGGCCCGGTCGAACACGTCGCTGTTGCCAAGGTAGGAGGCGATGGCGATACGGTCCCCGGACCTGGCATGCGCGCGAGCCAGCGTCGCACCGCACAGGGCCGCGAACGACCGCATGTTCGCCGGGGGCATCTCGTCAACCGGCGCGATGCCCTTCCAGTCATACAGCTGGCGGACGTAGAAATCCCGCTGCCGGCCGTCCGGACCGGTCGCCCGGTGCCAGCCGAGAAAAATGTCGCTGGCCGCCTGCATCAGCCGCTGCCCGGAAACAACGCGCTCGCCCTGGTTGGCGTACTCACTCGCCGGCAGATAGTCGGCGAGCACCGAGACGTCCGCCTCCTTCACCTGGAGAAAAAGCGGGTCCTGGTCGTCGCGGCCGAGCATCAGGACGATCCAGCAACGGGTACCGACGCTGCCAACCCCGACGACCTTGCGGGCGACATCGACAAGATGGTACTGACTGAGCAGGACACGACGGTCCGGCGACAGGGACACCCGGTATTGTCCGATTACCTCCGCCAGTTGTTCAGCGATTGCGTCACCCTCGACCCCGGGAAACAGGTCGACGATCGGTACCAGCAACGGCGGATCCGCCGCAATCCGGCGCTCACCATCACGGATCGTGGTCAGCTTCTCGAAGGCCCGCAGGCTGTCACGGCGCCGCGCCGCGCCCACCGTCCGCTCCACCCGCTTGCGCCGGGCCTTCGTGAGCCGATCCAGATACTCGGCCTCGAGCCGCTCGACGTCGACACGGGTGTACCAGACGGCGAGGTTGCCCATAGCCGCGAACCGGTGCATCCACTCCCGGTAGAAACGGACCATGGTTGTCACCACCGACCGGCTTTCGGCCCGGCTGAACCCGTTGTGCCGGCCCGCGATGACAAGGCTTGCCGCCAGCCGCTTGACGTCCCATTCCCAGGGGCCGGGCAGCGTCTCGTCAAAGTCGTTGATATCGAACATCAGACGTCGCTCGGGTGACGCGAGGAGGCGGAAGTTCACCAGATGGGCATCACCGCAGAGCTGTACGGTTATCCCGGTCCGCGGTGTCCTGGAAAGGTCACCGGCCATGATGGCCGCCGCGCCCCGATAGAACCGGAACGGCGACTCCATCATCCGGCCGTACCGGATCGGCACGAGTTCGGGCACGCGGGTGGACGACTGTCGCTCGATCACGTCGATCGGGTCGGGTCGCCGTGGTGACGGGGAGAACTCAGCATGGCTGGAGCGGGAAGCCGTGGCCCGCGCCGCCCGCCCACGGGCGGCGCGGGCGTCCGGGGTCGCGAAACGACCGCCGACGTGCAGGGCACGGCGCCCGTTCACGGATGTGGCAGGTTCTGTCAACGTGTTCATCGAGATCCTCTCCACGGGATGTCGGCCGCGGACAGAACCTGCCCCCGCGTCCCCATGACCAACCCGCCGGCAGCGCTGCCGGAGAACTGACCGGCGCTGGCCGGGCTGATCAGTGCCGCAGGAGAACCCCGTTCGGGCGGCTGGCCGTGAGGGTGACAGTGCCGGACCAGGTCAGGGAGCCGCCCGCCGGCATCATGTCGGCGCCCAGCATGAACGCCCGGTCCACCCCGGTCACCGTGATCGTCGACCCGAGGTCGAGCACGCCGGTCAGCACTCGCACCACTTCGATCGCCGCGACGTCGGCAAGGCGTGTCCCCGCGGGTAGTTCAACCGCGGTGGCCACGGCGCCGTCCCGGCGCAGCGACCAGCCCGTGATCAAATGGTCTGACCGGTAGAGGACCCCGGGGTTCTCCCGCAGCCGGACGCCCACGGTCACGCCGACCCAGCCGAGACCCGGGCCGGCCGGTCCCGTGGTGGTCTTGCGGATCACGATGTACAGGTAGTTACGCGGGTCCGACAGCGCGGGCGTGTCCGGCGACGCCACCGGTTCGATCTTTCCCTCCCGCCGTACCTCGGCGGCACAGACCTGATAGGTCCAGGGAAAAGCGTCCATCATCCGCTCCCGGGCCTGCCCCGGCGCGGGTTCGCGGTCGGCGGCGAGCAGAAACCGCATGCCGGCATCGACAACCACGTCGCACACCATGTTGTTGGTCGTACACGTCTGGAGCAGCGGATGCCCGTGCTCGAAACGCCCGTGGAAAGGCAATGCCACGTGGCCCGGTCCCTGGTAAAAGGCGCTCCCCGGCACCGTGGACCCGTTTGCGTCGACCTCGACCCGGTAGACCCACTCGATGTCGGTCAACCGTCCCCAGAGCGCCTGCTGCGACGCGGCGTCGGCACCGTTGCCGCCGTCCTCGTTGCTCCACATGACGCTGTACTCCAGCATGGTGTGACCAGGCTCTACGGGCACAGCTCCGGCTGGCACGGTGCCGGCTGGCACGGTTGTCCGGGTGTGCCAGGCCAGGAGCGGGGTGTCGGTGTGGCTGTTCTGGAACCGGCCGCCACCGGCAGGCAGGGAGCGTCCGTACAGAACGGGGGCATGTGCCAGCGCGAGCGCGCCGGACACCGCTGTTGCCGGTGACACCGGTGTTGCCGCCTCCGGGGAGGGCGAGACCGACGCCGACAGCACTCGGAGCGTCACCGTCCGGGTGGCTGCCGCGGACGCGGCCGGGTCGAAGGCGAGCGTGAGCGTGTGGATACCGGCATGGACATAGCCAAGCTGGACGCGGCTTGTGATGTCCCGCGCGGACAGCACGACGATGTCGGTGGCGAGCTGACCGTCCACCGCCACCGACACCACCGCGGACTCGGCGCCCCGGGTCGCCCAGTCGGCACCGGGTGCCTGGGCGCTGACCTCCAGTAGGCCCTCACCGCCGGTCCGTGCGCGCAGCGTCAACGGGTGGGCGGGGCCCGCGCGCTCCAGCGTGATCGGAGTCCCCGGGGCGGCCGACGCGCCACCGGCCCCGCCGCCTCCCAACATGTCGGTCAGCAGGACGGCGGCAACCAACGGCGCCCGGCATGCCCGCCACATCCACCGCCCGTTCAACGCGGTTCGACGTGGTTCAACGCTGCTCGGGCCGCAGCGGAACAAGGGTGGGCGCGGGTGCGGATGTGCCGGGCGGCGCGGTGTCCACCAGCCGAACCGACGCCATCGCGGCGAGGAGGGCAAGCTGATCGGCCGGGGCCCGCACAACCGCCCCGTACAGGCAGGCGCAGGAGCCGCTCAGGGCTACCGCCTCGTCCCCGGCACGCTCCCGCGTGACAGCGTCAGCGGCGGTGGCAACACGGTGCGCCGCGCTCTCGGCGGCCTGCGTGAACGCGGCCGGGATGTCACGAGCCGGGTCCCCGACATCGGCGGCCAGGATCGGCCCGTCAGGGGGAACCCGGAAGAACACCCGCACGGTGCGCAAGTCGCCGAGCAGAGCGTGCGCCTGTTCCGGTGTCCGGTAGCCGGGGAAGCTGACGGCCGCATAGATGTCGGGCTGCTCGGGAGCGAGCGCCAGCGCGGCGAGCCGCACCCGGGCCGCGGCCAGATAACCGTCCATCGACTCGTCCGGGCGCAGGGACGTCCGCACACTGTCCGTCCCGACATCGGCCCGTCCACCAGCCGGCCCCCGCCACAGCGCCGCGGCCGCGCTCACCCCGATGACGCCGACCACCCCCAGCGTCACGATCCGTGCGGTCCGCTCGAGCGGCAGCCTGCTGGCGACGCGCCGCGCGCCGCCCACCCGCGCGGCGATCCCGGCATCGTCGGGGCAGGCCCGCACGGGCTCCGCTGCGGCCTGCCCGGCCAGGGCATCGCCGTCACCATCGCCGTCACCGGCGGGTACTGGTCGGCCGGACCGCGCCCCCAACGAGACGACCATATCCCGCGCCCGAGCCGGCAGCCCAGCGCGGGCCGGCAGCCCAGCGCGGAGGTGCATCGCGCGCACGGCTACGGCATCAAGTGCCCGGAGCACGACCGGGAGCGCGCGGTCATCCAGGCGGTCAAGATGGTCCAGCACAGCCCGCGCCGCCCCGCGCCCGACAGGCCCGCGCTGAACCAGCGGGCCCCGTACCGCCTGGCCCCCGACGGCAATCATGACTGCTGCCGGAGCAGAGACACCGCCCCCGCCAGATCGGCTGGATCAGGACTGGTGAACGTCATCCACCGCCCGTCCCTGGGATGGGCGAAGGACAGCCGAGCGGCATGCAGCCACTGCCGGGCCAGCCCAAGCCTGCTGGCGAGAACCGGGTCAGCGCCGTAAGAAAGATCACCGACGCAGGGATGCCGCAAGGCCGACATGTGCACGCGGATCTGGTGTGTCCGGCCCGTCTCAAGGCGCACCGACAGCAGGGACGCGGCCCGGAAGGCCTCGTCGGTGTCATAGTGGGTGACGCTTGGCTTCCCATCCGCAACCACAGCGAAAAGGCCCGGCTTGCGCGGATGACGGTCAATCGGTGCGTCCACCGTGCCACTGGACGGATCAGGATGTCCCTGCACCAGAGCACGATAGATCTTCTCCACCTCCCGCTCCCGGAAGGCGCGCTTCAACACGGTGTAGGCGTGCTCACTTTTCGCGACAACCATGACTCCCGTGGTGCCGACGTCCAAGCGGTGGACGATGCCCTGACGTTCGGCAGCGCCGCTGGTCGCAATGCTGTAACCAGCGGCGGCGAGGCCGCCGATCACCGTTGGCCCGCCGAAGCCGGGAGCTGGATGGGCGGCCACGCCCACCGGCTTGCTCACCACGACGATGTCACCATCGTCGTGGATCACCTCCAGGCCGGGCAGCGGGGTTGCCTCCAGCTGGACCGGTCGCGGCGCCGCCGGCAGTTCGACGTCAAGCCACGCGCCGCCGGTCACCCGATCGGACCGGCCTCGCACCGTCCCGTTGACGCTGGCGTAGCCGGCATCAACAAGCGCGGCCGCGGCCGTTCGGGATAACCCGAACATCCGAGCGATGGCCGCGTCCAGCCGCAGGCCGTCCAGCCCGTCAGGCACCGGCAGGGCGCGTCTGTCCCCTCCGCCCACTAACGGGCCCCCGCTGCCGCTCACGTCTCGCTTTCACCGGTCAGGTCACGTGCTTCCGTCGTACGCTGCCCGTCGACGCCGACACCCCGCGCCCCGAGGATGACCGCGAGGATCCCGCCGATCACGATCGCCGAGTCCGCGATGTTGAAAACCGGCCAGTGGTGCAGGTGGATCCAGTCCACAACATGCCCGCGCAGCGGGGCCGGTGCCCGGAAGACCCGGTCGCTGAGGTTACCGAGCGCGCCGCCGAGCAGGAGCCCGAGAACCACCGCCCACGGTGTGGACTTCAAGGTCCGGGCGGTCCGCACAATGACCACGACGACCGCGACGGCCACCAGGCTGAACAGCACGGTCGCACCACCGGCGAGGCTGAACGCGGCCCCGGGGTTGCGGGTGAGCCGAAGGTCGAGCACACCGGGGATCAGATCGATCGGCGCCCGGTCCGACATATGCGCCACCGCGACAATTTTTGTGATCGCGTCAGTGGTGACGACCACGAGACCCGCGCCCACCAGCGTGGCCACCGCCCGAGCCGACCGCGTGGCCGCCCGCGCCGTATCCCCGGTCACCGCAGCTGGTGGCCCGTCCCGCGACCCGGCAGTCCCACCCTCACCGGTGGCTGACGTCTCCTGCACCTGGCCTACTCTACGGCCAGGGCACACCGTGGCCGGATCACCCCGCGGCCAGACCGCACCACCACCGTCAGCCAGCCGCTGACCGTCTTCCCGTCTCCGGGTGAGCAGAACCTGATGGCGCGATTCCAACCAGCAGGACCGGGCTTCGTATGCTGACCGGAGCCAGATCCTGACCACCGGCAACTGTACCGTGCGCGAGCCTCCGGTGGATGCTGTCAGCCACCGTCACAAGTTTCAGTGGAGCGTGTCCGTGAGCATGTTCTTCCTCAGCTACGCCCATAGTGACGGCGTGGGGGGCTGGGTACGCAACTTCTACCTCGATCTCCGTGACGAGCTCACCCGGAAGACAACCCTGGACCCGAGCACCATCGGCTTTCAGGACGTGGACATGCGATCCGGTACCCGCTGGGCGGACACACTCGCCAACGAGCTTGCCCGCTGCCAGGTCTTCGTACCACTCTACTCACCACGCTATTTCAACAGCGATTTCTGCGGCCGGGAATGGCAGGTTTTCTCCGAGCGCTTGGCAGCGATGGAGACCGTGAACGGTAAATTCCCACCACTGATCTTCCCACTTCTCTGGGAGCCACCGAGCGCCCTGCGCCTGCCCGACTTACCCGCCGTCGCACAGGCCATCCAGTATCGCGAGTTCAACGATGAATACATGAATCTCGGCCTCATGAAAATAGTAAAAAACAAAAAAGACCCCTCTCTGGCACTCAACTACGACAAGATGCTGGGCGCAATTGTTCTGGAAATAAAAGATGCCGCCGAAAAACACGCGCTTACCCCGATGGCCCGGCCGCCGGATCTGGCGGCAACGAAGAATGCCTTCGCGAAGAAAACTGGATTACCGGGTGGAGCGGTCCGCCCGGGGGACGCCGGCAACGCAACCGGAGCCGACCAAGTGCATTTCATCGTCGCATCGGGAACTGCCCCCGAACTGGCCCGGGACTCCGATCCCTACACCTACTACGGAGCCCGTCCGACGGACTGGTCGCCCTTCCGCCCACATGACACCGAACCACTCGTCCACATCGCCGCCGCCATTGCGATCGACCAGAAGATGACACCCTACCCGGAAAAGCTGGACAGGCAGCTCGTTGAACGCCTTGATGCCGCGGACCGAGACAATGAACTGGTGGTGTTACTGGTGGACCCACGTGCCATGAGCCTGCTGGACCGCATGCAAATCCTTCATACCTATGACAGCCGTTTCGACCCCAACAGCGCGGTCATGATTACCTGGAATAACACCGACGTATCCGCGGCGAATTGCCTCTCCGGGCTGAAAGCCGCCTTCCCCAAGAAGAACCGGAAACCCGACCAGAGTTTCTACCGGGCGATACACACTCCGGACGAGTTCCGCCGTACTCTGATTGAGGTACTCGTCTACCTCCAAAAACTGCTGATCGGCGAAGCCGACTCCAGCCGGACCGCCGATAGTGGCGATCATATCCGTCAGCCCCAGCTCACGGGTCCTACGGTGGGTGCATGAGCATGCCTGCCGACCGCCAGCCGGGGAAAATCGTGACATTCTACTCGTACAAGGGTGGAACGGGCCGGACGATGGCGTTGGCGAACATCGCCTGGATCCTCGCGAGCAACGGCCGCAGGGTGCTCGTCGTCGACTGGGATCTTGAGGCCCCCGGCCTACACAGATACTTCCATCCCTTCCTCGTCGACCCCGAGCTGGCCGGTTCGACGGGTGTGATGGACATGGTCTGGGACTATGCGCTGGCCACCCTTGACACGCAGGGCGACCCGTCGCCCGGTTGGCATGAGCCCTACGCTGATGTGCTCAACCACACCGTTTCGCTGCGGGGCTTCGAGCCCGGCGGTGTCCTTTCACTCCTGCCGGCGGGACGCCAGGACGACGCGTACGGCGCCAAGGTCAATTCGTTCGACTGGTCCAGCTTCTACGACAAGCGCGGCGGCGGCGCTTTTGTCGAGGCAATGAAGCAGAGCATGGCCGCGCAGTTCGACTATGTCCTGATCGACAGTAGGACCGGTCTCAGCGACACCGCCGGTATCTGCACGGTCCAGCTACCCGACATTCTTGTCACCTGCTTCACCTTCAGCACGCAGAGTATCGCCGGAACAGCGGCCGTGGTGGAGTCCGTCCGGCGGCAGCGCGGTGAGCGAGATATCACCATCTGGCCGGTCCCGATGCGCGTCGAGGACGGCGAAACCGCCAAGCTGGAGGCAAGCCGCGACCTGGCACGCATCCACCTCGACCATCTTTTGAAAGGCCTCGATGAAAATGCCCGAGACCGCTACTGGGGAGCCGTGGAAGTTCCATACAAGACCCTCTACGCGTACGAGGAGACGCTCGCTACCGTAGGCGACCGCCCTAATCAACAGGGCACTATCCTCGCGGCCAGTGAACAGCTGACAGGTTATCTCACAGACCAGGAAATCGTACGGCAGGTCCCCCTGGAGGAGAGTGAACGCCGTCAGCTGGCCCGGCAGTTCCAGCGGCAGCTAAGAACCACCGCGGAAGAATTTTCGGCGGATTTTCTCATCAGCTACTGTTCGGCGGACAGTGCCTGGGCTGAGTGGCTAGCGTGGCAGCTCGAGGCAGCTGGATACCGAGTCATAATTTCGACAATTGATGTCGTTCCTGGAATCGACTGGATAACGGATCTCGGTCCTGGAACCAACTGGATAGAGGCTCTCGAGCGGGCTATGAGCTCGTCACACCGCATCTTGTTGGCCATCGTTTCCCGGGCATCCATCAGATCTCGGTCCGCGCTATTTGAATGGCAGATTTCCTGGCTTTACGATGCAACCCAGGCCAGCCCTCGGATCATCCCGGTCCGGGTGGAGGAGACAGCGCTGCCCGGCATGCTGGCGCAGATCGTCGGGATTGACCTCTGGGGACTTGATGAAGCCGCGGCCCGGGAGGTTCTGCTGGCCGCGATCGGCGCGGCCGACACAGGACGGTCAAAACCCACTGCGCCTCCGTCCTTCCCTCCTCCCACCCGGAAAAGCTCGGGCCCCAGACCCTCCGGGCAAGGCCGCTACATACCGGCCCCCTTCCCCGGTGGACCGCGGGAGGAGTAGCGATGACTTTCCCGTCACCGGGACACCCCGACCGCCAAGATCGTGACGACCTGGGTATGGGAACGGCTTTCATCCGAGCGGTTCGATGATCCGATCGATGAGGGCTTCCAGGGCCGCGTCGTCACCGACCAGGCTCCGGGCCGAGGCGTGGTCGTTCTCGTCCCGGCTCACCTGGTCCCAGCGCAGGCGCCACCCGGCCGCGGCTGCAAGCTGACGGAAAAAGGCACGCTGTGTACGGCCGTTGCCCTCCCGGAAAGGGTGCAACGCATTCACCTCGCCGAGATATCTTGCAACGCACTCGATCATCCGACCGTGTGACAGGCCGACAAGATATGCGTCCGCGGCCAGCCTGGCGAACACCTCGGCTCCGGCGTCCGCGACGAACGACCAGTGCGCAAAGAGAATGGGCCGCCCGATGTCGACCACACGAATCTCACCGGCCCACGGATAGACGTCGCCGAACAGGACACGGTGAAACCGCCGAAGATGGTCGAGATCGTAAAGGCCCGGCAGTACCGCGCGACGCAGCTCCACATCACGTATGGCGACGATCTCCGCTTCGACCGCGACGAGTTCGTCCGCGTCCCGGATATCCAGAAGATTACGCAGGCAGGGAGAATCGGCCCAGCAATATGGGTCAGCGCCGTCCACGGTGCGACGCAATCACCGCCGCCACCGCATCATCGGCCGACCGCCGGCCACTGGCCACCTCGACCAGCTCAGCCAACGCATCCCCGGACAGTTCCACGCCCTCCAACCGGGTGCTGGCCGCGACGTCGGCCACCGCGTCCGGCACGGTCATGTACTGACGCCCGTAGTACTCCCGCATCAGCTCAGGAAGAATCGACCGGTTGGAACGCGCCGACTCGGCCAACCCGGCGCGGGCCTCACGCCAGGGGAGGTCTGTGTGCGTCAGTTCGGACAGTTCATGAGCAGTGAACCCGCCGTACCGCTCAATTACCCAGGAAACCGTCTCCGCGGCCCGTCCGGTAACCCGATCCGCGCTGCCGGACGGCCACGAAATTACCAGATACCGCCGACGATGCTGATCGTACAGGTGACGCACGACCGGACCCTGGCGCCATGCCTCGATCTCATCCGGGAAAAGTGGGCGCCCGTGGCGGGCTAGATGCCACGCCTGAGCATAATACACCAGCTTCTGTAGCTTCATCGGCGACATCGGTCCGACACGTTCCACAACCTCGGCAGCAAGGTCATCGACCCCGACATCACCGATTCCGTTAACGCCGGCGAAATGTGCAACAGTCAAAGCACACCTCCGTTGCGTCCAGCCGGCATTTTGTCGGACCGAAATCTCATCAAACTGTACCTGGTCCGCAGCGATGACGACAGATCCGTCGCAGTCAGAGCGCGTTTGAGATCGGGCTTTCGATCAGTGAGCCGCGTCCAGGCACCCCCTGGCAAGGCGGAAGGCCGAAGCGATACCGGATGAGTTGTATCGGTGTGGCCGACAACGCAGCCAGGGGGCGGCCCGGACGCGGTGAGCCGGAATGACGATCTCAAACGCGCTCCCAAGCCCGCTACGGCTGGCAGGACCGCCGGCCTCGGGGTCCGCCGAATCCGGGTGCCACGCAGCGCACGACCGCGTTCCGCTGGCCGGTCCACCGCGACCAGGTGGCGGGTTGCGCACGTCGGTGGACAGAACGGGCCATAATCGCCTCTCGGTTCGAAGACTCCCGGGGACCAGGACAGGGTGAGCGAGTGAGCGGCGAGTGAGCAGAGTGATGAACGTCTTCGGCGCCGCGTGGGGCATCGTCGAGGGGGCGGCTGACCGCTGGTGGCAGCTGGCCTCCGGCCAGACACTGCACTGGATCGGGATCATCCTGGGCGTCGCCGTGGCGCTCAGCGTCGCCGGGCATGTGGACCGATGGATCGAGCGCGGGCGCTTCCACATCACCCTGCGGCTGAACGGTTACCGCAGCCACGGCGAGTACGTGGGCGGCCCCGAATGGCGGGCCAGACGGCGGCGGTGGCTCGCCGAAACCGGCAAGCGTCCGTGCCACATCTGCGGGAAGCCGTGGCAGGACGGGCCGTCCGGCGTCGGCTACCACGCACACCACGTCGACTACTTCCGGGCCGGCTCAGGGCACGAGTCCAACCGGGATCTGGTCCCCATCTGCCACCACTGCCACACCCGCGTCCACAAGGTCGACCGCTACCGGGGGCCGCTCGGGACCCGCGCCCTCGGGCTGTCGCTGCGGCGCTGTACCGGTCTGATCCGCGCCGTCTACTGGCCGGTGCGGGCGCTGCGCGGTGGCTCCGGAAGCACCCACGCGCCCGCGGCCCGCCGGTCGATCCGCCGGCCAACCCGCAGGCCACGGCGCCGGGCTGTCCCCCGCGCGCAGGTACCCGGCCAGGACGGCACGAACCACCACACCAGTCAGCACACCGGCCGTCGCCATCGGCCGACAAGTGCGGGCAGGTGACGGTGGGATCCCGCCGTCCACTACGCTGGTCGTAGCGGACGGCGATGACGGGACGAGTAGCGGCGGGCGCAGCCAGGGACGACCGGTGACGGGTGTCCAGCGAACCGGGGACGGTGGAAGCCCGGCGGCCAGCGCGTCGTGAAGATCACCCCTGAGCTGCCGGAAGAACAGGGCGTCACCCGCCCTCAGTAGATCCGGTACCGCGTGTGAAGAGTGGTCGTCCAGGCTGCCGCGTACCGGCGTCCTGAACGGCAAGGAGGGTGGTACCGCGGTACCACCGCGCCCCGGTGAGATGCCGGGTACCGCGGGGTGTCGTCCCTCCGTTGGAGCTTGATCCCCGACGGAGACACACGATGCCCAGCCACGGAACACCCGCTCACGACATGCCCGCTCACACGATGCCAGCCTTCCCCGCGCTGCCGACCCAGGTCGACCTGCCCGCCCTCGAACGTGATGTCCTCGAGCGCTGGAAGGACCTGAAGGTCTTCGAGCGTTCACTGGCCGCGACCGCGGACGGGCCACAGTGGATCTTCTATGAGGGCCCGCCCACCGCCAACGGCAAGCCCGGTACCCACCACGTCGAAGCCCGGGTCTTCAAGGACCTGTTCCCCCGCTACCGGACGATGCGTGGCTTCCACGTCCCACGCCGCGCCGGCTGGGACTGCCACGGCCTGCCGGTGGAGCTCGCCGTGGAAAAGGAGCTGGGCTTCACCAGCAAGAGCGACATCGAGGCCTTCGGGATCGCCGAGTTCAACGCCCGCTGCCGCGAGTCGGTGCTGCGCCACGTCGCGGACTTCTCCCGGATGACCGAGCGCATGGGCTACTGGTGTGATCTGGACAACGCCTACCGGACGATGGACACCCCCTACATCGAGAGCGTCTGGTGGTCCCTCAAGCAGATCTTTGACAAGGGCCTGCTCGTCGAGGACCACCGGGTCACGCCGTACTGCCCGCGCGACGAGACCCCCCTGTCCGACCACGAGGTCTCCCAGGGATACGCCGACGTGGTCGATCCCTCGGTGTACGTCCGCTTCCCGGTGACCTCCGGCCCGCTCAGCGACGCCGGGGTGAGCCTGCTCGTCTGGACGACCACCCCATGGACGCTGGTGTCCAACACCGCGGTCGCCGCGCATCCCGACGTCACCTATGTCGTCGCCCGGACGGCGGCTGGCGGGCGCGACGGTGAGCTGGTGCTGGTGGCCGAGCCGCTGCTCGGTTCCGCGGTGGGCGCGGACGCCGAGGTCATCCGGACTCTTCGGGGAAGCGATCTCGCTGGCGTGACCTACGCCCGGCCGTTCGAACTGCTGCCGATGACGGATTTCAGCGCCGGGCCCGCGCATGCGGTGGTGCTCGCCGACTACGTCACCACGACCGATGGCACCGGGCTGGTGCACCAGGCCCCGGCCTTCGGCGCCGAAGACCTCGCCGTCGCCCGTGCGTACGGCCTGCCCGTGGTCAACCCGGTGGGCCGGGACGGCCGGTTCCTCGCCGGCACCCCGCTGGTCGGCGGGGTGTTCTTCAAGGACGCGGACGCGGCCCTCATCGACGATCTGCGCTCGCGCGGGGTGCTGTGGCGGGCCGAGGACTACACCCACAGCTATCCGCACTGCTGGCGCTGCCACACGCCGCTGATCTACTACCCGCTGCCGTCCTGGTACATCCGGACCACCGCGATCGCTGACCGGCTGCTGGCGGAGAACGAGCGCACCGACTGGCACCCCGAACGGATCAAGAACGGGCGGTTCGGCGAGTGGCTGCGCGGCAACGTCGACTGGGCGCTGTCGCGCAGCCGCTACTGGGGCACGCCGCTGCCGGTCTGGCGCTGCACGGCCGATCCGGCCCACCTGACCTGCGTCGGATCGCTGCTGGAACTGTCCGGCCTGGCCGGGCGTGACCTGTCCGCGCTCGACCCGCACCGGCCGTTCGTCGACGATGTGACGATCGCCTGCCCGGCCTGCGCGGCGGTGGCGCGGCGGGTACCGGAAGTGATCGACGTCTGGTACGACAGCGGAGCGATGCCGTTCGCCCAGTGGGGAGCCCCACACCGCAACGCTGAGCAGTTCGAGGGCCAGTACCCGGCGCAGTACATCTGCGAGGCCATCGACCAGACCCGCGGCTGGTTCTACACGCTGATGGCCGTGGGGACGCTGGTGTTCGACCGCTCCGCCTACGAGACCGTGCTGTGCCTGGGCCTGCTCCTCGACGCCGACGGCCGCAAGATGAGCAAGCACATCGGTAATGTGCTGGACCCGTTCGAGCTGTTCGACCGGCACGGCGCGGACGCGGTGCGCTGGCTGATGCTCGCGGCCGGGTCCCCCTGGGCGGACCGCCGAGTCGGTCATGAGGCCCTTGAGGACATCGTCCGCAAGGTGCTGCTGACCTACTGGAACACCGCGTCGTTCTTCGTCCTCTACGCCAATGCCGGCGGCTGGGCACCAGGCCGTGCTCCCGCGTCCGACCCGCGGACGCGCCCCGTGCTCGACCGCTGGGTGCTGTCGGAACTGCACGCGGCCATCACGGAGGTCACCGAGGCGCTGGACGCGTTCGACTCGCTGCGTGCCGGCCGATGCCTGGCCCGCTTCATCGACGACCTGTCCAACTGGTACGTGCGGCGCTCCCGGCGGCGCTTCTGGGAGGCCGATCCGGACGCCCTGGACACCCTCTACGCCTGCCTGGACGGCCTGACCCGGCTGATGGCCCCGTTCACACCGTTCCTGACCGACGCGCTGTGGTCGAAGCTGGTCGTCGGCGTCCGGCCGCAGGCCCCGGACTCGGTCCACCTGGCCGACTGGCCGCGGGCCACGGATGATCTCGTGGACACGCGGCTGGCGGCCCAGATGGACCTCGTCCGCCGCGTCGTCGAGCTCGGGCGGGCGGCCAGAGCGAGCAGCGGTGTGCGCACGCGCCAGCCGCTGGCACGCGCGGTCGTGGCGGCGCCCGAGTTCGCCGGGCTGCCCACGGACCTGCGTGCCCAGATCGCCGACGAACTCAACGTCGCCGCCGTCGAGGGTGCCACCGCCGACGTGGTCGACGTGACCGTGAAGCCGAACTTCCGGGCGCTGGGCCGCCGGTTCGGCAAGCGGACTCCGCTGGTCGCGGCGGCCATCGCGACCGCCGGCCCGCCCGTGCACGGCCGCCTCACCGTCGAGGTGGACGGGGAGCGGCTCGACCTCGACGGCGATGATCTGATCATCACCGAAACGCCCCGGGAGGGATGGGCTGTGACATCGGAGTCAGGCCTGTCCGTCGCTCTCGATCTGGAGATCACTCCCGCGCTGCGGCGCGCCGGCATCGCCCGGGACGTGGTGCGGGTCCTCCAGGACGCCCGCAAGACCTCCGGCCTGGATATCACCGACCGCGTCGACATCCGCTGGTCGGCGGACACGCCGGCTACGGCGCAGGCCCTGCTGGAGCACGGCTCCGCCGTGGCCGCCGAGGTCCTCGCCGTGAGCTTCACGCGGGCTGTCGGTCCCGACAGCGGTGGCTCCGCACCAGCCACGGGGAGCGGGCATAGCGCACCGGATCTCGGGCTGACCTTCTGGCTGAGCCCGGCCAGCGCGGCAGGCTGACCGGCGGCAGGCTGACCGGCGGCAGGCTGACCGGCGGCAGGCTGGCCGGCGCGGCTCGGGAGACCTATTCCCGGGATGAGCGCCGAGCCTGCCGGAGCACGCCGACCGGCAACAGGGCGGCCGAGACGAGGCCGGCCACAAGGGACGCGTAGGCGAACACGGCGTCACCAAGGACCCCCATACCGAGCAGCACGGCTGAGAGCAGGGCCAAGATCCCACTGATGGTAATCATATGCGCCCGGGACGTCAGCGGAGCAGGGTCCGCGCGCTCTTCGGCCGGCTAGAAATCCTGTAGCCCGCTGGAGTCCCGACGGGCTGGTTCGATGTCGGGACCGCGGACACCGCCGTTGTCGCTTCCCCGTGCCATCGCTGCTCCCGCGCCCAGCGGCGGCCCAGGCGGGAAAGCGGACGCGGCGACGGGACTCGCGGCCGGCTGCTGTGAGCCGGCGGCGATCCCGGTCGGAGGCGGCGGGGGCGCGGACCCGGGGTTGAGCGGCGGGCGCGGGGTACCGCCCGGACCGACCGCCGGCTGCGTCGGCATACCGTCCAGATCGCGTAGCTGCATCTCCAGGTAGGCACGCAGCCGTGTGCGGTATTCGCGCTCGAAGGCACGCAGCTGCTCGACCTGGCCCTCCAGCCGGCGCTTGTCGTCCTCGAGGCCACCGAGCTGCTCGGCAACGTGTGCCCGTGCCTCGCCGATGATGCGGTCGGCGTCCGCCCGGGCCTCGCGGCGCGCACGGTCAGATTCGCTGCGGGCCTCCCGCAGCGCCTCGTCCGCCGTACGCTGCGCCAGCACGAGCGTGCGGGCCACCCGCTGTTCGATCTCGGCATCCAGTTGGGAGTTGCCGGTGCGGGCCGGGGCCTGGGCCGACGCGGGCACCGCCGGCATCACCGCGGTCGCGGCCGCCGGCTGCGCCGCCACGGGACGCTCGCGGGCGGCCTGCGCGGCCTGCACCGCCTGTGCGGCCTGTGCCTGGGCCTGCGCCACCTGGCGCCGCGCCTCCTCCAGCTGCCGGCGCAGCTGCTGGTTCTCCTCAAGGACCTGAGCGGGTACGCCTGGGCCGCCGCCGCCCACGCGGCGTGCCTCGTCGAGCTGCCGACGCAGATCGGTGTTCTCGTCCAGAAGCCTGGTGAGCTCACTCTCGACATCATCGAGAAAGGAGTCGACCTCGTCCTCGTTGTACCCGGTGCGGAACCGAGTCGGACTGAAGACCTTGTTCTGCACGTCCTGCGGTGTCAGAGCCACGTCGCCTCCTCATGATGCGGCATTGCCGCTCCCCCGGAGAGGGCGGTCCAGCGGCAGTCTGCCGTGCGCGTTCGCCGTGCGCGCGACTTGGTCACAGCCCATCCGCGAGTCTCCGCAAGACCATGATAACAATTAAGATCAATAAGAAACCAAGGTCAAATGCAACACTGCCAACCCGCAGAAGAGGAATAAACCGGCGGACGAATCTCAACGGAGGGTCCGTGACCGTGTACACAGTCTCAAAGACTAGTACCAGAACTCCGGCCGGTCTGAAGGTGTGGTTCAGCGAGAGCACAAGATCTATCACCGCGCGCGCAATCAGCAGCAGCAGATAGACAAGAAGCAGCGCGGAGATCACGTCACCAAGTGCGCTGATGGCGGACGCTCCTGTGCCTGCGGGGACCGTGGTCCGATGACGGTTGACACGTGATCATGACTGATTGTAGAAGCCACCCTCACGGATGCGCCGTTTGTCGGTCTCGGTGACCTCGACGTTATGCGGCGAGAGCAGGAACACCTTGTTGGTGACCTTCTCGATCGACCCCCGCAGGCCGAACACGAGGCCCGCGGCGAAGTCGACCAGCCGCTTGGCATCGACGTCATCCATCTCAGTCAGATTCATGATAACCGGAGTCCCGTCGCGAAACTCCTCCCCGATCTGCCGTGCCTCATTGTAACTACGCGGCTGCAGTGTGGTAATACGATAGGGCGACGGCTCCTCGACCGCGGACGGCCTGCGCATCGGGACTGGGCCTGTCGGCCGGAGTTGTTCGACCGGGGGGCGACGCGGCATCGCAGGCGGCTCCTCACGTGCATCAATACGACGGACCGACCGCTCCGCGGGCATGGGCTCACGGGCGTCACGCCGGTCGTCATGACCGGCGTCGTGACCGCCATCGTCGTACTCGTCTTCGAGGTAGTCTTCGTCCTCCTCGGCCAGACCGAGGTAGACCATCGCCCTGCGCGCGACACCCATGGGCGCGACTCTAAGGGACACCACGCCGTTGACCGAACAAAGCCGTCCCGATGCGAAGGTGTGTCGCGCCTTCGGCCACCGCCTCCGCAAGGTCCCCAGACATACCCGCGCTGATCACCGACGCATCGGGGTGCCCTCGCCGAAGCACGTCCGAAACCTCACGTAACCTGGCGAAGGCCGGGCGAGCCGGCGCGCCGCGGGGCGCAACCCCCATCACCCCGGCGAGAACGAGCCCCCGGCTGCCCACCACCAGATCGCCGAGGGCGGGTATGTCCGCTGGCGCCGCGCCGCCTCGACCGGCGCTGGCGCTGTGCCCGTCCAGCGACACCTGCAGACAGACGACGATCTCGCAACCGTGCGCGACCGCCGCGCTGGACAGCGCCGCGACCAACGGCGCCCGGTCGACCGACTGGACCCAGTGCGCCCACTGTGTCACCGAACGGGCCTTGTTGCGCTGGAGCTGACCGACGAAATGCCAACAGGGCGGGGACAACGGTATGGGCGCCGGGCCCGGCAGGCCGGCCTGGCGCGGTTGGCCCACCCGGCGCCCCCGCTCGGTCCCCTGGCCGGTCCCCTGATCGATCCACTGGTCGGCGCCGCGCGAGCCCGACTGCGACGCGGCCGAAACCTCACCGTCAAAAAGGTGTTTCGTCACAGCTGCCGCCTTTGGGCGAGCCTCCTGCTCCCGGTTTTCCGCGAAGTCGGTGACCCCCAGCTCACGCAGCAGCACAACATCCGCCGCTGGCCAGGTCTTGCTCACCGCGACAAGGGTGAGCTCGTCGGCCGCACGCCCTGCCGCGGCCGACGCGACGGCGATCCGGTCACGGACGTCGGCGAGGTTGAGCCGCAGTTCCGCACGCCGGCCAGCATCCGCCAGCGGTGGCCCACCAACGGCGCTCACGGCTGGCTCCGCCCAGGCGGCGACGGCGGCGGTAACATCGCCGCCAGCGCCGGGCCGGACCGGCCAGGGACGCTCACAGGGCCGCTACCGACACAGACAGCAGCGGGCACGGCCGGCCTGGGCGTGGCCAAGCGGACCCGGGCCGGCACCGTCCCCGACTACTTGAGAAAGTCGGGGACGTCGAGCTCGTCGTCATCCTCGGTGATCGGCCGGACCGACCGCCGCGACGTCGGGTAGCTCGGCCGATGGCCCTCCCGCGGCTCCCGATACGGCGGATAGCCCTCATCGGCGCCGGGCTCGGCACCGTCGCGTCGAGACATGGGCCCGTCGTGACCGTAGTCCCGGTCGTCGGACACATCCGTCACATGCCCGGGAGCGGACGTCCGCGGCTGGCCCGGCGAGGACGGGGCAAAAGCCGGCGAGGGGCTGTAGGCCGTCGGCGAGGAATAGGTCGGCTGCGGGTTCGTCGAGGGCTGGGGCGAGGGGGTGTGTGCCGCCTGCGTCACCACGGAAACCGGCCGCGGCTGCGGCGTGGACGCCGCGAAGACCGGCGGTGATCCGACCGTCGCCGGTGGGGCGGACGGCGTGGTGGCGGACGGCGCCACGGTCGCGCCGGGCGTGACGGCAGGTGCCCCACCGGCTCCGGCGGGGCCCGGACCGGCGGCCCCGGGCCCCGCCGGCTGACCGTTACCGGGCCGTCGGGTGCTCGCCAGGCCACGAGTCCGGCGGTCCTGGACGGTGTCGAAGCCCGCGGCGATGACCGTCACGCGGACCTCGTCGCCGAGCGCGTCGTCGATGACCGCACCAAAAATAATGTTCGCTTCGGGATGGGCCGCGTCCGCCACCAGCTCGGCCGCGGCATTGATCTCGAACAGGCCAAGATCAGATCCGCCCGAGATGTTCAGCAGCACCCCTTGAGCGCCGTCCATGCTCGCCTCCAGGAGAGGCGAGGCGATGGCCTGTTCGGCCGCGACAATGGCGCGGTCGTCTCCGCGGGCACGCCCGATACCCATCAACGCGCTGCCCGCATGCGACATGACGGTCTTGACATCGGCGAAGTCGAGGTTGATCAGACCCGGCGTGGTAATGAGATCGGTAATGCCCTGAACACCGGAGAGCAGGACCTGGTCCGCGCTGCGGAACGCGTCCAGCACACTGATGTCACGATCCGTCATCGCCAACAGCCGGTCGTTCGGAATGACGATGAGCGTGTCAACTTCATTACGCAGGGCGTCGATTCCAGAATCCGCCTGGGTTGCCCTGCGGCGCCCTTCGAACGTGAACGGGCGGGTGACGACACCGATGGTCAACGCGCCGAGCGACCGGGCGACGTTGGCCACCACCGGCGCGCCGCCGGTGCCGGTACCACCGCCTTCCCCCGCGGTCACGAACACCATGTCGGCGCCCTTGAGGACCTCTTCGATCTCCTCGCGATGATCTTCGGCAGCCTGGCGACCGACCTCCGGGTCGGCGCCCGCGCCGAGTCCTCGGGTGAGCTCCCGGCCGACGTCGAGCTTGACGTCGGCGTCGCTCATCAGCAGGGCTTGGGCGTCGGTATTGATCGCGATGAACTCGACACCCTTGAGCCCAACCTCGATCATGCGGTTGACGGCGTTGACGCCGCCACCGCCAATCCCGACGACCTTGATCACCGCCAGGTAGTTCTGAGGAGCTGCCATGCGGTGTCGGTCCTCCAGCGGCATCGGTGGGCGGACGGGGGACATGCCCCAGCCGCCCGGTGCAGCGGGGAAGGCGGCGCCGAGTGGATGGAGCGGGGAACGGCTGATGAGCTTCAACCTTCACCGTCAGCTAGACGGTTAATGTTATGTCAACTTCCAACCGTGGACCGGACAGTAGGGACGCGCAGCGCGGGGGTCAAGGACGCACCCGGCGCGTCACCCGGAACCTTTGCGTCCATCGGGTCACATCATTGCGCACCCGGGAAACGATCGCCTCCCATCCCGCAAACCCGAGTACTATGCCGCGCCACCAGCCACCCCCTGACGCGTCTCAACCTCGGGAGGTGACCACCCTTTCGAACGGGAAGATCCCGCATCCGACACGAACCACAAACGACGGCCGCGCAATGACCAGACTATGACCGCAACCACACTATGACCACAAGCACGGTATGACCACAACCACGATATGACCGCAGGCACGGTATGACCGCGCTCGGCCGGCCCTCGATGCCAGCCAGCTCCGCTTCCGCGCATCGGCCCGGCCAGGTCCGCCAGCCCGGCCACCCGGACGCCGCTCCCTGATCGGACGCCCTCCCGCCAGCGCCTCCACGGCGGTGATTCTCACCTGTCCGGCGTGCCATCCAGCGCCGCGAGCAGGCGCGGGCCGATCTCGGTGATCGTTCCAGCGCCGAGTGTCAGCAGCAGGACGCCGTCCGGCGCGGCTGGCAGGCTCACCGACAGATCGGTCACCAACCGATCAGCGAGTCCCGCCCACGGGACGTAGTACGTCGTCTCCGGGACGAAAATCTTCTTGGCCAGGTCACTGGCGTGCAGACCCAGGGTGTCATGCTCGCGGGCGGCGTAGATGTCGGTGACGTACACCCGGTCGGCATCGATGAACGCGGCGGCGAAGTCATCCATCAGAGCGGCCAGCCGGCTGAACGTGTGCGGCTGGACGACAGCCCACACCCGGCGCGACTGGGCCCGCTGGCGGGCCGCCGCCAGCGTCACCAGGATCTCGGTCGGGTGATGGGCGTAGTCATCAACGATCTCCAACGGGCCGCGGCAGCCAGTCTGCGCGGCCGTGCCGACCCGTTGGAACCGCCGGGCCGCCCCGGTGTAGGTCGCCAGCGTCGCAAGCGTGTCGGGCACGGCCAGGCCCAGCTCCGTGGCCACGGCAAGTACCGCGAGAGCGTTGAGGACGGTGTGGGTGCCCGGCAACGCGAGGTCGAGCGTCCCAGCCTCCTCGCCGCGGTGCCGCACTGTTGCC
This sequence comes from Protofrankia sp. CiP3, assembly GCF_917627345.1. NCBI lineage: Bacteria > Bacillati > Actinomycetota > Actinomycetes > Frankiales > Frankiaceae > Protofrankia > Protofrankia sp. CiP3. The sequence continues at coordinate 106,326 of NZ_CAKJTM010000009.1, forward strand.
CGGACGCCGCCACCCGGCGTCGCCCGCGGATCAACCGCCCGCCAGGTGCGGCCCGCGTCCAGACCGTAGTCGACGACACGCGCGTGGCCGTGCGGCAGGGCCGCAAGCACCATCCGGACACCTGGATGATCGCCGCAGGCGACGAGCGTCCCCCCCGGGCGGACCCGCAGGGCGAACGCGGTGAAGGCCGCACACACGGCCGCCTCATCGGGGAACACATCGGGATGCTCCCACTCGACATTGGTGATCACCGCGAGAACGGGGTCGAGGTTCGCGAACGCCCCGCCGTACTCGTCGGCCTCCAGGACGAACACCCGGCCGGCGCCCACCAGCGCGTTACCGCCGAGCTGAGCGACCTCGGCACCGATGACCGCCGTCGGGTCGAGGCCCGCGGCCCGCAGCACGAGGCTGAGCATGGCGGACGTGGTGGTCTTGCCATGCGAGCCGGCGACCGCAAGCAGGTCGTAGCCGGCGGTCAGTTCGGGCAGCCAGTCGCCGCGACGGCGGACGGGAATCCCAGCGCGCCGGGCAGCCAGCAGCTCGGGGTGGTCGTCGGGGAACGCGCTGGAGGCGACCACCACGTCCACCCCGGCCAGTTCCGCGGCCAGCTCGCCGGGGTCCGTGACAGCCCCCACCCGCACCCGCGCGCCAGCGGCGCGCAGAGCGTCCAGACGGGGAGCGTCCTGGGCGTCACTGCCGCTGACCGCGCCACCGCGGGCAAGATGGACGTGGGCGAGCGCGGACAGGCCCGCCCCCGCGATACCGAGGAATCGGACATGCTGAGAGTTCTCGCGGTTCACAGCAGGCAGTGAACACCACACCCCACCCCGCCTCCCCCGCAGCCACGCCCCAGCCGCTGCGGGCCACCGCTACACTGAAGATCGGATCCTGCTCGGGCGTCCCAGCGGGCAGGCAGGGGAGGGCGACGTGACGATCGTGCACCCGGCCCCTCCGCTGCTGGTCCAGCTGCCCGGACGGGCACTCACGCTGGATGACGTGACCCAGCTGGCCGCGGCCGACGAGCTCCACCGATACGAACTCGCCGAGGGGAATCTGCTGGTCATGCCGCCAGCCGACGCCGAACACGCCGCGCTGATCACACAGATCATCGTATGGCTGGTCACCCACGGCCACAGCGCAGACCGGGTGCTCGCCACGCCGGGCCTGCGGATCACCGAGTCCTCCAGCGGCCGTAGCCCGGACGTTCTCGTCCTGTGCCGCCCGGCCCCACGCGGCACCGTCTGGATCGACCCAGCTGACACCCTGCTCGTGGTGGAGGTCGTCTCACCGGGATCGGAGAACCTCGACCGCATGATCAAACCGGGTGAGTACGCCCGCGCCGGCATCGCCCGGTTTTGGCGGATCGAACGTGACCGCGGCCCGGCGACAGCGCACATGTACGCGCTGGGCACCGACGAGCGCGGCGAACCGGCCTACATCAGCCACCGGGCCACCCTGCTCGACGAACTCCTCGCCGCCGCACCGCCGCACCTGCCCTGACGCCACGGATCAGTTCCTCGGCACGGCTCCGCCGAGGGCGGCCGGTTCCGGCACGGAGGCGGCTTGGGCGGTCTTCCCGCCGCAGCGTGGCGCGGCTGCCTCGCGCCGATGCAGCCTTCCTCATTCGGGCCAGCCACCGCAACCGTTGCCTGGGAGCTCCTGGTCCGCACCGCAAGTAGCAGTCCGCCCCAAACCGCGGCAGGATCCCAAACAGTGCGGTCAATGCGGCGGTAACATCGGCAGGCCGGTGGCTCCGCTACTTCGGTCTGGTGTCGAGACCCGCGGACTGGTCGTATTGAAGGGGCGGGGTCAGTACGAACAGACGCTACGCCAACATGGGTTCAGGTTCACGGCCAAAAAGATCGGACCCAAGAACAGCGACGAGCTCGGCGGCGTGTACGTGTACGTTGCCTGGCTCTGACACCGGCAAAACGATTATCACGAACGAGATCTTCGACCATTGACACAATCGGGGTCGATGCCGGCTGGCTCGCGACGCCGCAGGCTCGGGCGTTCCTTATGATCAGCTGGGGAGGGTGGCGCGTTCGGCGAGGACGCGCAGGATCTCCCCGCCAAGCAGGGTCACGTCACCCGCGCCGACCGTGAGCACCAGATCGCCCGGACGCGCGAACGCCGCGACCCGGCCCGCCGCGGCCGACCAGGACGGCTCGTAGACGACCCGGTCGGCGGGGAGCGGCACGCGGGCGGCGATCGCCGCGCCACCGGCCCCGGGGATCTCCCGCTCCCCCGCGCCGAAGACATCCATGATCACAACAGCGTCCGCAAGGCCCAACGCGGCGCCGAACTCGGCCGCGAAGGCCGCCGTCCGGCTGTACAGGTGCGGCTGGAACGCGACGACGACACCGCCGCCGTCGGCAACGTCACGGGCGGTCCGCAACACAGCCATGAGCTTGGTGGGATGGTTGGCGTAGTCGTCGATCACCCGGATGCCCTCGACGGTGCCCTTGGCCTCAAACCGGCGGCGGACACCGGCGAACCCCGCCAGCCCCGTCAGCAGACCAGTCGCGGGCAGGCCGAGCTCCAGCCCGGCGGCCAGTGCGCCCGCGGCGTTCAGCAGGTTGTGCCGCCCGGGTACCCGCAGGGTCAGCTCGCCCAGCCGCCGGCCCCGCACGACCACCTCACAGGTGGAACCGGTCGGCGAGACCATCGCGAGCTCCACCCGGACGTGGGCGTCCACCGACTCGCCATAGGTGGTGACCCGTGGCACCTTCGGGCCTTCGCTGTCCCGCAGCGCGGTGATGAGCCTGGCCGCGCCAGGGTCGTCCAGGCAGGCCACCACAAAGCCGTCCGGGTCGACGCCGCTGACGAACCGCGCGAAGGCCGTGTCGACATCCGCAGGCTGACGGTAGTAGTCAAGATGATCGGCCTCAACGTTGGTGACGACCGCCGCGAACGGCTCGAGAAGGAGAAATCCGCCGTCGCTCTCGTCGGCTTCGGCGATGAAGATCTCACCCGAACCGGCATGCGCGTTGGAGCCAGCCTCGTTGATGTCACTACCAGTGACGAATGACGGGTCAGCTCCGCATGCCTGCATGGCGACGGTGGCCATCAGCGTGGTCGTCGTCTTCCCGTGGGTACCGGCGACCGCGAGCCCCTGGAATCCCCGCATCAGCGCGGCCAGCGCGGCGGCCCGTGAGACGACGCGCAGGCCGCGCCTTCTCGCCTCCTCGACCTCCGGATTCCCAGCCGGAATGGCCTGGGAAAAGATCAACGTATGGATATCGCCGACATGCCGTGGATCATGACCGATCATCACCTCCGCCCCGAGCGCCCGTAGCGCGGCCAGGTGACGGGTGTCGCGGGCATCGCTTCCGGACACAAACGCGCCGCGCCGCAGCAGCAGGCGCGCGAGGCCGCTCATACCGGCGCCACCGATCCCGACGAGGTGCACGCGGTCGAAGTTGTCCGGTAGCGCCCGAGCTGTCACAGCTGACATCTTGCCCCATCCATCGCCTCGGACCGAGGTTCAGCGGGCAGCGTGGCGTGCCGGCTGCCGCCGGCGGGAGGCCGCGGCATCCCTGATCATCGACACGATCGCGTCCACCGCACCGGGATGCCCGCAACCGGCGCATGCCGCCGCCATCTTCGCCAGCCGCTCGGCCGAGGTGAGCAGGCCCAGCAGCTCCGCGCGCACCCACTCCGGCGAGAGCCCGGCATCGTCGATCAGCAGACCGCCACCGGCCTCCACCGTCGCCAGGGCATTGCGCCGCTGCTCACCATTACCGTGCGGAAGCGGGACGTAGACGGCGGGCAGGCCGACCGCGGCCAGCTCCGCGCAGGTCATCGCGCCGGAGCGGCACAGGGCCAGGTCCGCCGCCGCGTACGCGGATGCCATGTGATCGAGATACGGCCGCACCACATAGGGCACAGGCAGGTCCGGGGGCAGCGCCGCGAGCACCGTGTCGACGTTCTTGGGCCCGGCCGCGTGCAGGACCTGGACCCCGCTCGCAGTGATCTCCCTGGCCGTCGCGCTGATCACGTCGTTGAGCCGCCGAGCCCCCTGCGAACCACCGAAGACCAGCAGCGTCGGGTGACCCGGGTGCAGGCCGTAGCTGATCCGGGCGGCCCGAGCGGCCGCCGGCGACCGGTCAAGACTCAGAATCTCCGGACGCAGCGGGATACCGGTGAGCCGGCCGCCGCGCAGCGGAGTGCCCGGGTAGGACACCGCCACAAAGGACGTGAACCGGGCACCGATGCGGTTCGCCACCCCCGGCACCGGGTTGGCCTCGTGCACGACGATCGGGATGCCCGCCCGGCGCGCGGCGAGGTAGGCCGGGACGGACACGTACCCACCGAAGCCCACAACCACGCTCGCGCGCACCCGCAGCAGCGCCGCCGACGCCTGGCTGACCGCCCCGGCGAGCCTGCCGGGCACGGTGAGCAGGGACGGCGTGGGTTTGCGGGGCAGCGGCACCTTCGGGATGGTCACCAGTTCGTACCCGCGGGCCGGCACGAGCCTTGCCTCCAGCCCGGACTCCGTCCCCAGCAGGGTCAGGCGCATCCGGGGGTCAGCGGCCCGCAGGGCGTCCGCGACCGCCAGCGCAGGTTCGACATGGCCCGCCGTGCCACCGCCGGCGAGCACCACACTCCTCAGCATCGTCCACGACGATGACACACCTCAGCGGCGGATCGCTCTCCGGGGTCCCACCACCAGCGGTGACGGCCGCTCCCTCACGCGGCCGGGCTCACCGGTGACGCGAGGAACAGCGCAACCGCGGCCGGTCCCTCTCCGCATCAGGGCGTCAGGGCGTCAGGGCCGCGGCCGCGGCGTCGGCCAGCCGGCGGGCGGCGAGCTCAAGACGTTCCGGAGAGCTGCCCGCGAATGACATCCGCATCGTCGTGGAGTCGGGATTGTGCACGGCGAACTGCGGACCGGACACGTATGTCACCCCGCGGCGGACCGCGGCGTCGAGCAGGTCGTCCGCGGACAGGCCCGGCGCGACGACCCGCCCCCAGACAAACAGCCCACCAGCGGGATCGTTGACCTCGACAATCCCCGCCAAATGCTCGCTGATGGCGGCACGCAGAGCCGCGCACCGCCGTCCGTAGATGGCCGGCAGGGTCGCCAGGTGCGCGTCATACCAGCCCTCCCGGCCGAAGAGCTCCAGCAGGGCGTACTGCGTCAGCGTGGAGGTATGCAGGTCCGACCAGAGCTTCGCGCGGCCCACCGCGTCGACGAGCGCGGGCGGCACCAGTACCCAACCGACCCGCAGCCCCGGTCCGAGCGTCTTGGAAAAGGATCCGATCGTGATGACTCGATCACCATAGGTGGCAACCGGTGGCACGGGATCCCCCCGGAAGCGCAGCGCCGGGTACGGCTCGTCCTCGGCCACCAGGAACCCGTACCGCTCGGCCAGATCCGCGAGTTCCCGCCGCCGGGCATCGGTGAGCGTCGCCCCGGTCGGATTATGAAAGGTCGCGACCGTGTAGACAAGTTTGGGACGCTGGCCGCCGGCCAGCCGTTCGGCGAGCGCGCCGACATCCAGGCCGTCGTCGTCAACCGGGATCGCCAGGAACTCCGGCTGGTACATCTCCAGGCAGTGCAGGGAGCCTGGGAAGACGGGCTCGTCAATGGCTACAAGATCCCCGGGGTCGAGCAGGGCGCGCGCGATGACGTCCAGGCCCTGCAGCCCACCGGCGGTCACCACGACCTGGCTCGGGTCGACCGGGCGCCCCCGGTCCACCGACGCCCGGTCCGCGATCCAGGCGCGCAGCGCGGGAAGGCCCTCAGCCGCCGAGTACTGCAACGCGGCCGTCGCTGCCTTCGAGGTCGCCACCTGGTGCACGGCCGCACCGATCTCCGCCGCGGGCAGCGTCTCCCCGGCCGGCAGCCCACCAGCGAGCGAGATGACATCACGGACCTCGCCGAGCCGCAGCGGGTCACGCATCACCCACGTCCCGATCTCACCCATCCGCCGGGCGAGCGGAACCGGCCCCGGCAGGATCGCCTCGACCGACTCGCTGTCGCTCATCCCATCCTCCACCCCTCGGCCGGGACGCCGTTCGTGGAAAACTATCCTGGGGACGGCCAGCCGTGGCAACGGCCCGGCCCTCTTGCCGCGCGGCCGGTGTCATGATTGTCGATCATCTGTCACCTGTGGCGGGTGGTCCCGGTATCGGGTCAGCGGTGCGCGACCGCGGAGATCCTCTCGGCAACGTCATCATCATCACCGCTGTCGCCGCGGCTGCCCCTGGCCACCCGCGCGCGGGCCCGGAAACGACGCCCGCCGCTGGCCGCCGGCTCACCTGCCTCGCGCGCCTCGCGCCGGGCCGCCGCCCTGGCACTGAGCATCGCGGTCGCCGCGGGCTCGTGCCGGGCGAACGACAGCAGCATCCCGACCGTGAGCATCGTGGGAACCAGCGCGGAACCCCCGAACGAGACCAGCGGAAGCGGGATTCCCGTGATCGGGAGCAGGCCCACCACGGCGCCCATGTTAATCATGGATTGGCCCAGCAGCCAGCCGGTGGCGGATGCCGCGGCGAGCTGGACGAACGGGTCCGCGCTGCGGTGGGCGACCCGGATGCCAGCGAACCCGAGCACGGCGAACAGGATGACGACGACCAATGTGCCGAGCAGGCCCAGCTCCTCACCGATGATCGCGAGGATGAAGTCGGTGTGGGCGTTGGGCAACAGCCCCGGCCACTTCTCCCGGGACGCGCCGAGCCCCTCACCCCACCACCCTCCCGACGCCAGCGCGTACAGGCCCTGGACCGCCTGGAAACCGGTGTCATGGGCATCAGCGAACGGGTCGCGATAGGACAGCAGCCGCTCGAACCGGTACGGCTCGCGGATGGCCAGGACGGTGCCAGCCAGCAGGATCACGCCGCTGATCGAGACAAAGACCCGCAGCGGCGTCCCGACCACCCACAACAGCGTGAGCATGATCAACAAAACCACGATCGTGGTCCCCATGTCGGGCTCAAGCATAATCAGGACGCAGATCAGCAACGCCCCGGGCACAAGCGGGACCAGCAGGTGCTTCCAGTCGCCCAACAGCTTGCGTTTACGCACCAGCAGATCCGCGCCCCAGAGCACAAGGCCGAGCTTGGCGATCTCGCTGGGCTGCAGTGTGTACGAGCCCAGCTCGATCCATCGCTGCGCACCGTTGATCGGCTTCCCGAACTGCGGGGTCAGCACGACCGTCAGCAGCACCAACGAGACAATCATGACGGGGTACGCCAGTACCCGGAAGACCCGCACGGGCAGCCGGCTGGCCAGCACCAGCAGTGGCAGGCCGATGCCCACCCAGGTCGCCTGCCGGGCGAACACCGCATAGGACGAGCCCAGCTCGTCGAACGACCGCACGCTGGATGCCGACAGCACCATGACCAGCCCGAGCAGCAACAGCAGGCCAGCCGAGGAGAGCAGCAGGTAGTAGGAGGCCAGCGGCCGCGCAAGCACGGGGACCCGGGTGCCGTCGACAGCCGGCCCGCCCCGCTCAGGCATACCGAGCGTGGGCTCGTCGCCCCCGGTCACCACGTCCCGCTCCCCTGCTCGTCAAGGAACACACATGGAACACGCCCGCCGGGAACACCGCCGGAGTCACGCGGTTCTTCCAGGTGAACGCGGTTATGGTCCCCCATCGAATAGTCCATGCCGCCAGCCTGTTCGACACCGACCATCATGGGTGTGTCGAGCACAAATCAGCCCGCCCGCGGCCTCTGGCCGGCATATACAACCCGACGGGATCGAATACTGACATAGCGTATTTGATCGGCCCCTATCGTTACAACCGCTCCCCTCGCTTGGGTCAACGCCACCGACAACACCGATCGGGGGTCTGAGACGACACTGAACCATGTCACGAAACCAGCTGGTCCAGACGCTGCGAAACATGGTCGGCGACGCCCGGGTACTGACGGATCCAGAGATCATGGCCGGGTACGTCCGGGATTGGACCGGCCGATTCGTCGGGCGGACGGTGGCGGTGCTGCGTCCGGTGGACACCGCGCAGGTGGCGGCCATCGTCAAGGTGTGCGCGGAGCATGAGATACCGCTGGTGCCCCAGGGCGGCAACACCGGGCTTGTCGGCGGCGGCGTGCCGACCCGCGGGGAGGTCGTGCTCAGCCTGCGCGGCCTCGCGGAGCCCCCGTTGATCGATACTGCCGCCGGCCAGGCCACCGTCGGTGCCGGCGTACCGATCAGCGTGCTGCGCGGCGCGGCGTCCGCGGCGGGGCTGGCCTACGGTGTCGATCTCGCGAGCCGGGACACGGCCACGATCGGCGGCACCGTCGCCACGAACGCCGGTGGCCTGCGGGTGCTCCGGTACGGGGACACCAGGGCGCAACTGCTCGGCGTGGAGGCGGTCCTCGGCGACGGCAGTGTGGTCTCCCACCTCGCCGGCCTCGCCCGGGACAATACCGGCTACCATCTGCCGTCGCTGCTTGCTGGTAGTGAGGGCACGCTCGGTGTGATCACCGCGGCACGGGTCCGGCTGGTGCCGGCCGCCCGTGCGCGGGCGGTGGGCCTGCTCGGCCTCGCGTCCGTACCGGACGCGGTCGCGGCGGCGTCCCTGCTGCGAAACGGCCTGCCCGGACTCGCCGCGGCCGAACTCATGCTCGCCGCGGGCCTGGATCTCGTAACGCACGCATGCGGCCTGTCCCGGCCGCTGCGCGCAACGCACGCGGCCTACCTCCTCGTCGAGGTCAGTGGGGACGCGGCCGGCGGCGAGACACCGCTGAACACGCTGGCGGAGGCCGTCGCCGGTCTGACCGGCGTCACCGACGCCTCGCTCGCGGGCGACCAACGCGGCTGCGAGGCCCTGTGGGCCTACCGGGAACGGCACACCGAATCGATCAGTACGCACGGGACACCGGTGAAAATGGATGTCACCCTGCCGCTCGCCGGTCTGCCCGCGTTCGTCGAAGCCGTGCCCGACACCGTCAGGAGTATTGCGCCGCGGGCGAGAGCCTGGCTGTTCGGGCATGTCGCCGAGGGCAATGTGCACGTGAACGTCACCGGCGCGGGTACCGTCGGCGAGTGGGTGGAGGACAGCGTGTTCCGGCTCGTCGCCGCGAACGGTGGCAGCATCAGCACCGAGCACGGGATCGGCACAGCCAAACACCGCTGGCTGCCGCTCAACCGTTCACCGGTCGAGATCGCCGTGTTTCGGCGGATCAAAAAGGCCTTCGACCCCGCGGGCATCCTCAACCCGAACGTCCTGGTACCGCCGGATGCTCCGTGACCAGTACACACACGTTCTGTGCGGATGGGCGCTCTCAACCGACTGTCTCGCGGTGGCGGCAGCTACTGTCGCGCGGTGGCGGCGCAGGCCCGCATGGCGAGCGCGAAGGCGGCGCCACGCTCGCGGTAGTCACGGAAACGCCCGAAGCTCGGCGCCGCGGGTGACAGCAGAACGACGCCATCGGGCCTGGCCCACCGGTAGCCCTCGAGCACGGCGGTGGTGAGATCAGGCGCGTCCACGATCGTGACATGTGGGCCGGCACCAGCCTCGGTGACCTGCCGGCGGATGTCGGGGCCGTTGTCCGGCACGGTGAGGACAAGTGTGTCCAAGGTGCGGGTGCGTAGACCGACGGCCAGCGGCCGGTAGTCGATACCCCGGCTCTGGCCGCCCACGACCGCGGCGATCCTGCGGTCGCCGAAGGCCTCGACGGCGGCGAGTGTCGGCAGGACGTTGGTGGACAGGCTGTCATCGACGAAACAGACCCCGCCCACTTCTCCGATCACCTGGAGCCGGCTGTCCAGCCCGCTGAAGCCCTCCGCCGCGGTACGCAGCTTGTCGCCGTCGTCCGCCTCGGGTACGCCGAGTGCCCGCAGACAGGCGGCGGCGATCAGGGCGTTACGCCGGTTGTGGAGACCGAGCAGCCCCAGCTGCCGCAGCCAGTCACCGTCCGCGGCGGCGTCCGCACACACCCACCGCACCCTGGGCCCGAGCAGCTGCCGGTGGGCGCGGATCAGGTCGCTGTCACCGTTGGCGATGGTGAGGTCGGCACCGGGCTGGGAGCAGGCGGACAGTTTGTCCCGGAAGTAGTTCTCCGGGTCATCGCCGTGCCATGGCAGGTGGTCGGGATGCAGCGAGGTGACCGCGACCACCGGCGGAGAGCACGCCAGGTCGGTCGCCTGATAACTGGACACCTCAATGATCCAGAAGTCGTACTCGTCGCCCGCGAACGGATCATGCGGTGGCATCCCGATGTTGCCTGCGACCAGGCACCGGTAACCGAGTCGGGTCAGCAGGTGCCCGGCAACCGCGGACGTCGTGCTCTTGCCCTTGGTTCCCGTCACGCAGACCACTTTCGACCGGTCCGCCTCGGCGAGCCACAGCCCCACTCCACCGACCACCGGCACCCCGAGCCGCTCGAGCTTTCGCACGGTCTCGCCGTACCGCGAAATTCCAGGGGCTTTGACAACGACATCACAATGAGCGAGCGCATCGAAGCCGCCCAGCGCGGTCACCAACAGTGGCCTGCCCTCGATGTCCGTCCGGGCGGGGGCGTCGTCAACGAGCACCGGCTCGATCCCCCGCGCCCGGCAGGCACGCAGGTTGGCCTCGCCCTCACGGCCGATCCCGTACAGACCGACCGCGCGGCCGCGCAGGTCAGACCAGGAGATCGTCGGGCGCATACCGGTCCGGGACGAAGTGTCGGCCATGCGGGACGAGCAGCTCCTCGGGCGTGGGCTCTCCCGGTAGCGGGCCAAGCGCGGCGAGCACGGGCGAGGCGGCCCGGTCACGGCGCCCGGCGGCGAGCAGGGTAGCCACCCGGCACTCGGTGACGTCGCCGACGCATTCCCAGGGCTTGCTGTCCGCGGACAGGCCCAGCAGCGCACGGAAACGACCCAGCAACGCCACGTCAGCCAGTGGCTCACGCCCGCCGAAGACCCGCCGCAGCGTCGGCTCGTCCAGGAAGGGGGAAAGGATCAGATCGATGAAACAGCACTTGTCACACTGGCCGCACCAGCGGTCCAGCCGCTGAGCGGGATCGATGTGGAAGGCGCGGTTACAGCTGCGGAAGTAGTCGAAGTACTGGGGCAGCGCGGCGAACCGCCGAGCGATCCACAACTCCGTGAACGGGCGCAACAGGGAGAAGTACTCCGGCCTGCCGCCGAGGCTCTCGACGAGGACCGACCGCAGGGCGGTCTCGAACGCCTCGCCCTTGGAGTACTGGTGGTTGATGGAGCGGCCGTCGACCGTGATGGTGCCCGCGGAGGCCGACCACTCGTTGGACATCACCACGGCGTCCCGCCCGTCCAGCGCGGCGGCCATCACGGCGATCGCCGAAAGAATCCCCGTGACCGGGACATGCCCGTTGAGAAAACCGAGTTCCGCCGAGCGCAGCACCTGGGTGTCGATGAGCCGCTCCGCCCGGAGGACCGGCAGGCCGGTGGCAGCGGCGGCCCGTTCGATGGCCTCGAAGCGGTCACCGGGATGGTTGACGACGAACAGCGCCGGGTCCTTGGCCCGAGGCCGCAGCAGCTCCGCGGTGACGATGGAGTCCACACCGCCGCCGAACGGCACCAGCGGCCGGCCCTCGTCGGGGCTGACAGCCACCGGCGTTTGGCGCGCCAGCGCCGGGCCGATGATCCGCAGTCCGGAAAGGTCAAGATTGTTACGGTGCGCGAACTCCCCCAGGCCGTCGAGATAGAACTCCCGCAGGAAGGCACGCTCGAGGTCGGTGACCGCGGTATCACCGAGGTCGACGACCGGCGGGGCCGCCGTCTTGTAGTAGGAGACCGCCGTCAGCAGGAACACCAGGCGGGCCGCTTCGGCCACCGCGGGCTCGCGCCATGCCCCGCCGCCGGGGAACGTCACGTCCTCGCGGAACTCCCGCCCGTCCAGGCGGTAGCGGCACACGAGCCGGTCATGTGACGGGTCGATGTCGTAGCCCACATAGCGAAAGCTCTCGCCACGCCGCGGTGGCCCGATCACAGAACGTCCTTCCCGCGCAGGCGGGCCACCGCGGCGAACCGTCCGCACGGGTTTTCCGCCCGGTAGCTGAAAAAGGGCGTGCCCGGACCGGTGCCCACCCCCGCGACGTGGATCTGGCCTTCCGGCACGCCCTCGGCAACCAGCTGCATGACGTTCGCTCCGGCCACGTCAAAAGTCCACTTCCCGAGCCCGTCGGCGCGGATCACCTCGTCCGCGCGCCCGTCGAAGGCGGCCCGGACGGCGGCCACGACCTCCGCCCCAACCTGGTAACGGTCCGGGTCGATCGCGGGCCCGACACCGGCGACGACATTCGACGCGGCGGCGCCCAGCCGCCGCATGGCCGCCAGCGCCGCGGGGACGGCGCCGCGCACGGTCCCGCGCCAACCGGCGTGCACACACGCGAGCACCCCGGCGACCGGATCATGCAGAACGGCCGGGACACAGTCCGCCGCCAGGACAGCCAGCGCGATCCCGGGCGCCGTGGTCACAAGCCCGTCGGTCAGCGGCAGCGCGTCCGAGGCCGAACGGCTGCCCCGCCCACGGTGCTCATCGGTCACGATGGCGATATTCGGGCTGTGTGCCTGGGCGCAGAACACGAAGTCGTCCACGGTGGTACCGAGCGCCTCGGCCACTGTCGCCCGGTTCGCCAGTACGTCCGCGTCGTCGTCCCCGGCCCGCAGACTCAGATTGAGTGAGGTGTAGGCGCCGCGGGAAACACCGCCGGTACGGGTGGTGACAAAGACATCCACCAGCCGGTCATCAAAGCCCGGCCAGCACAGTACCTCCAGGCCGGACGGTGTTCGGCGAAACCGCGATGCCGCCATGCCGGCGGTCATCTCCGACGACCTCGCCAGCTGTCGGCTCTCAACGTCCGGTACCGTCCGTTCCAACGTGACTGACCACTGATGTGAATCCATAACCGGAAACCCCGGGACAACATGGCGGACAGCCCCCGCCGCCACCGGCCGGGACCGACTGCGTCGAGGATACACATCAGGAACCGCCGTGCGAGAGGAACTCCGCGTAGAACAACCCGAGCCCGAACGCCACGGCGAGTCCGGAGACAATCCAGAAGCGGATGATGACCGTGGTCTCCGGCCACTCAGCCAGTTCGAAGTGGTGGTGGATCGGCGCCATGTTGAAGACCCGCTTCCGGGTGGCCCTGAAGAAGGCCACCTGAATGATCACCGAAAGCGTCTCGACCACAAAAAGCCCGCCGAGGACGAACAGCAACAACTCGGTCCGGCTGACGATCGCGATACTCGCGAACGCCCCGCCGAGGGCCAGCGAGCCGGTGTCACCCATGAATATCTTCGCCGGGCTCGCGTTCCACCACAGAAATCCGAAACAGGCGCCCATGGCCGCGGCCGCGACCAGCGCCACGTCCAGCGGGTCGCGGACGAAGTAGCAGCCGTCCTGCGCGGGACCGCGTCCGCAGAGATTGCCGAACTGCCAGAAGGAAATCACCACATAGGCACCGAACACCATCGCCGAGGTACCGGCGGCCAGGCCGTCCAGCCCGTCGGTGAGGTTCACCGCGTTCGACGTCGCCGCAATGATTATCCAGGCGAGCAGCGGAAAACCGATCAAACCGATCGAGAAATCGGTGTCCCGGACGATCGAAACAAACGTGGACCCCGGCAGCAGGCCGTTGGCGTTCTTGAAGCGGACGGCCAGCAGGCCGAACGCCAGCGCCACCGCGGCCTGACCGGCGAACTTGGTCCGCGCGGTGAGCCCGAGACTGCGCTGCTTGCGGATCTTTATGTAGTCATCGAGGAAACCGACCATCCCCAGACCGGTCATGACCAGCAGCACCAATAACCCGGACGCGGTGAATCCGTTCATCGTGATCAGATGCGCGACGAAGTAGCCGGCCAGCGTCGCCAGGATGATGACCGTGCCGCCCATCGTGGGTGTGCCACGCTTGGTAAGATGGCTTGACGGTCCGTCCTCGCGAATTTCCTGTCCGTAACCCCGCCGACGGAACAGGCGGATGACCGATGGTGTGCCCAGCAGCGACGCCACCAGGGCTACCAGCGCGGCGACCAGTACGCCTCTCACCCGTGCGCACCTCGCTCGACGGGCCGGGCGGGGTCCGTCGGTGCACCGGCCGCGAGGTCGTCCGCGATCCGCTCCAGCCCGAACGCCCGGGATGCCTTCACCAGCACGACATCACCTGGCGCCACTCGCTCCCGCAGCAGCCCGCGGGCCGCCTCGACGTCCGCCACCCAGACGGACTCCCCTGACCACGAGCCCTCCAGCGACGCCCCGAGATGTATCCGGCGAGCCTCGGCCCCCACCACCACCAGCCGCGGCACACCCAGGCGGACCACCAGCCGGCCGAGCGCGTCGTGCTCGTCGTCCGCGGCCGCGCCGAGTTCTCCCATGCCCCCGAGCACCGCCCAGGCCCGCCGGCCGCGGCTCATCTCGACCAGTGTCTTCAGCGCCGCCCGCATCGATTCCGGGTTGGCGTTGTAGGCGTCGTTGATGACGGTGACGCCGTTGCCGGTCACGGTGACCTCCATCCGCCAACGGCTGCGGGCCTGGGCGCGGGACAACGCGGCCGCGGCTCGCCGCGGGGACAGCCCGAGACGGATCGCGGCCGCCGCCGCGGCCAGCGCGGCCGTGACGTAGTGCGCGCCGACGAGGTTCAACGAGACGGGATGCCGTTCGCCGGCCGTGAGAAGGTCGAACCGCGCGTGCCCGCGGTCGTCGACACGCACGCCGTCGGCCCGCACGTCAGCCCGGACACTCTCGCCAAACATGATCACATCACCGCGAGCCCGGGTGGCCATGGCCGCGACCAGCGGATCGTCGATGTTCAGCACGGCGGCGCCCGACGCGGCCTCGGCGAGCTCGGCCTTGGCCCGGGCAATCCCGGCACGCCCGTCCGCGTACTCACCGACATGCGCCGAGCCGACGTTCAGCACGACCCCGACGTCGGGGCGGGCCACCTCGCACAGGGCGGCGACATGGCCGAGGCCACGGGCGCCCATCTCCAGCGCGACGAACCCGGTGGTCGGCTCCAGGCGCAGCAGTGTCAGCGGCAGCCCGATCTCGTTGTTGAACGAACCGGGCGCGGCGACCGTCGGTCCCAGCTCACCCAGCAGATCGGCGAGCAGATCCTTCGTGGTGGTCTTGCCGGACGATCCGGTCACGGCGACAACCGTCGCCGACGAGCGGGTGCGCACCTCGGTGGCAAGCGCAGCGAGCGCGGCCGTGGGGTCGGGGACCACGACCGCCGGTACGCCGACCGGCCGGGCCGCCAACACCGCGGCCGCGCCGGCCCGTACCGCGTCCGCGGCGAAGTCGTGGCCGTCAGCCCGGGCACCGGGCACGGCGACGAACAACGCACCGGCACCGGCCTGGCGCGAATCGATCACAACACCGGTGACCGGCGTGTCCGGATCGGACACGGCGTCGAGCCGGCCGCCGACGACGGCCGCGACCTCACGCAGGCAAAGCGGTATCACCGGTGAACACCCCTCCGGCCGAGGCCCGGACGCGATCCGGTGCCGGCTTGGGCCAGCTCCGCCCGCAGCACGTCCCGGTCGTCGAAGGGTGTCACGACACCGCCGCGCTCCTGCCCGGTCTCATGTCCCTTGCCGGCCACCACGACCGCGTCCGCGGGTCCGGCGAGGCTCACCGCGAGACGGATCGCCGCGGCACGGTCGACCTCCACCAGCGCACCATCGGCGCCCCCGGAAGGCAGCGTCGCGGCGCCCGCGCGCATCTGAGCGATGATCATTTCCGGATCCTCCGACCGGGGGTTGTCACTGGTGAAGATCGCTATATCGGCGCCGCGGACCGCGGCGGCTCCCATCAGGGCACGCTTGCCACGATCACGATCGCCACCACAGCCGAGCACGATGATCACACGCCCGTCGACCAACGCCCGCACAGTACTCAGCAGCGTCTCCACCGCGTCCGGGGTATGGGCGTAGTCGACGAGGCTGACGAAGGGCTGGCCCGCGTCGATCCGCTCCATCCTGCCCGGCACGCCGGGCAGGGCCGTGAGCCCGGCCGCGGCGGCGCCGGCCTCCACCCCGGTGGTGACGAGCAGCGCCAGCGCCACCAGGGCATTGCTGATGTTGAAGGCGCCAGGCAGCGCGATGCGCACCTCAACGTCCACCCCGTGTGGGCCGTGCGCGCGGAAGGTGCTTCCGGCGGGACTGGCGACGACGTCGCTCGCACGCCAGCGCGCGTCAGCAGCGCGCCCGCAGGTCACCGCCGTGGGGACGGCTGCGGCGAGCCGGCGTCCCCACGGGGTGTCGATGTCGATGACGGAGACCTCGGTCCGCTCGGGGGTGAACAGGGCGGCCTTGGTCGCGAAGTAGGCCTCCATGGACGGGTGGAAGTCGAGATGATCCTGGCTGAGGTTGGTGAAGGCCACACCGGCGAAACCGATCCCATCCACTCGGTGCAGCGCGACAGCGTGGCTGGAGACCTCCATCGCCGCCGCCGTCACTCCTTGTTCGACCATGACCGCAAGCAGCCCCTGTAGGTCGGTCGCCTCTGGGGTGGTACGCACCGAGGGGACCGCGGCACCGGCCACCCGCGTCGAGATGGTGCCGAGCAGCCCGGTCGTGTGACCGGCGGCACGCAGCCCTGCCTCCAGCAGATATGCCACGGTTGTCTTGCCGTTGGTACCGGTGACGCCCAGCAGCCGCAGGGAGCGTGACGGGTCGCCGTAGACCCACGACGCGGCCGTTCCCAGCACGGCGCGCGGGTCGGCGCTGGTAAGCACGGGTACCCCGGCCCGCCCGGCCGGGAGCTGGGATACCCGGTCGGCACCGGCCGGGTCGGTGAGCACGGCCACGGCACCGGCCGCGAGCGCCTGCTCGGTGAAGGCCGCGCCGTGCACGCGAGCGCCTGGCAGCGCCGCGTAAAGATCGCCGGGCTGGACCGCCCGTGAATCATGGGTGATACCGCGGACGACAACCCCTCCGGGCGGAGCACCGCGAGAAACAAGATCAACACATCGGGACATCAGGTCGGTGAGCACCCGCGCCGGCGGGGCAACCGGACGCAACACCGGTGAGGCCACGGCACCGACCCTAGTATCCAGCCGTCCCGAGCCCGCGACCGGTCAGCGCCTGGCATCGCGATCGAGAACGAACCTGGGTGCTGTCGTGCCAGGCGGGGGCACCGCGAGCGTCGCCAGCGCGAAGGTCATCACCTTCTGGAACACCGGCGCGGCGACCGTCCCGCCGAAGTGGCCGTCACGGGGGTTGTCGAGTACCACCTCCACCACCACCCGGGGCTGGTCGGCGGGGGCGAAGCCCACGAACGAGGCGACATAGCCGTTGTAGTGACCGGATGGGCCGAGCCGCTGGGCCGTTCCGGTCTTGCCCGCGACGCGGTACCCGTCGATGGCCGCCAGCGGCGCGGTCCCCGAGTCGGTGGCCACCGCTTCCAGCATCTGCGAGATGGTCGTGGCGGTGCTCGCGGCGACCACCCGGGTGCCAGGGTCGCGAGGCGTGGTGTGCACGGCCCCGTCCGGTGAGGTGGTGCTCTCCACCAAGCGGGGTGAGACCCGCACCCCGCCGTTGGCGATGGTCGCGTAGACCGACGCCATCTGGATCGCGGTCGCGGACATTCCCTGTCCATAGGAGATCGTGGCGGCCTGCTGGGGATCCCAGGCCGACGATGGTTTGAGGATGCCCGCGCTCTCGCCCGGGAACCGCAGCCCGGTCCTCGACCCGAGCCCGAAGGCGCGCAGCGCGGTCTCCAGGTTGGCGGAACCGATCCTGCTCGCGATCTGGATCGTCCCGAGATTGCTCGACCGCGCCAGCACCCCGGCCGCGGTGAGGTGCTCCACACCGTGCGGCTCCGCGTCCATGAAGGTCTGGCCCGCGATGCGCATACTCGACGGCACCGTCACCGGCGTCTCCGGCGAGATCAGGCCGCGGTCTATCGCCGCGGCCATAGTGATCACCTTGTTGACGCTCCCGGGCTCGTAGACGTCCTGGGTGGCGCGGTTCTTCAGCGTCGACGGATCAGCACTGGCAATCTTGTTGGGGTCGTAGTCCGGCGCATCCGCCATCGCCAGGATGTCCCCGCTGCCCGGGACCATGACCACAACGCTTCCGCCGTCCGCCTGGGTGGCGCGCACCGCGTCGGCGATCGCGCCCTGCGCGGCCCACTGGATGTCGCGGTCGAGCGTGAGCCGCACGCTCGAGCCCGGCACCGGATCGGATTCCCGGCTCGCCGCGGACGGGATGGGCCGGCCCGCCGGATCCATCTCGACACGGCGCGCCCCGTCGATGCCACGCAGCACCCGATCGTAGGCGCCTTCGATACCGCCACCACCCACGAGGACATCATTGTCACCGACCGTGGTGAAACCCACGACGTTGGAGGCCAGGGAACCGGACGGGTACAGCCGGCGGCGCTCCTCCAGGACACCGATACCGGCCAGCTGGAGCTTGGTCACCGTCGCGCCCACGGCCGGGTCGAGCCCACGGGCGAGGTAGACGAAACGTCCGCTGCTCCTGAACTTGGCCACCAGGGTGTCCGCGGGCACCTGAAGGATGGGGGCGAGCAGGTTGGCGACGGCACGGGCATCGGTGATGTTGCGCGGGTCCGCGTACACCGAGCGCGCGTCGACATCCTGCGCCAGCACCGCCCCACCGCGGTCGGTGATGACACCACGGACCGCGGGCAACGCCGCGATGTGCAGCCGCTCCTGCTCGGCGCGCCGGGCGTAGGTGGACGCCTGGAACGCCTGCAGCTGTGTCAGCCGGCCAGCGAGCACGATCAGCAGCGAACACAGGATGACGACCGCGGCCCGCAGCCTGCGGCGCGGACTGCCCAGCCGCAGCGGTGGACGGGCTGGGCGCATGCGGGGCGGTGGCCGGCGGGCCCCGGCCCCGCGGGCCCGCAC